>JBDKHX010000012.1:0-11779 GCA_039797415.1 Pseudomonadota bacterium
CACCAAGGCCGATGGCAGCTTGCGCTACACCGTGGCCGACACCCATCACGTGCATGCCTCGTACAAAGATGGCAACTACGACGGTCGTTATGCCTGGGTCAATGACAAGATCAACAGCCGCATGGGCCGTATCCGCCTGGACTACTTCGTCTGCGACAAGATCACCGAGATCCCCAATGTCCAGGGCTTCCACGGCATCTTCCCTGACAAGCGCGACCCTGTTGATCCAAAGATCAACTACACCACGCGTGTGTTTGCCGGGGCTGAATTCTCCATCCCGCTGCAGAACAACGGCACTGACGCCGACAAGCCTGAGGCCTATCACTCGCTGTTTACCTGCGTGGATGCCGAATCGATGGAAGTGCGCTGGCAGGTGCTGATTGATGGCAACTGCGATTTGGTCGCTACATCGTATGACGGCAAGTTGGCTGCCACCAACCAGTACAACACCGAAATGGGTGTGCACTACGAAGACATGATGTCTGCCGAGCGCGATGCCTGTTTGTTCTTCAACATCGCTCGCATTGAAGAGGCTGTCAAGGCTGGCAAGTTCAAAACTTATGGCGACTCGAAGGTGCCGGTGGTTGATGGCACTCGCAAGTCCAATGAAGATCCCAAAACAGCCCTGACGGCTTATGTCAGCGTTCCGAAGAACCCGCATGGCGTCAATGCCAGTCCCGATGCCAAGTACTTCATCTGTGCAGGCAAGCTGTCACCAACCGGCACTGTGATCGAGTTGGCCAAGGTGTTGGACTACTTCGACGGCAAGTTGGAAAAGCCTGATCAAGCCATTGTGGCGGAGGTCGAGTTGGGCTTGGGCCCTCTGCACACCGCTTTTGACGGTCGTGGCAATGCCTACACCACGCTGTTCCTGGACAGCCAGGTGGTCAAGTGGAATGTTGATGCGGCGATCAAGTTCCACGCGGGTGACAAGAATGCCAAGTATGTGGTCGAGCGTCTGGACGTGCAATACCAACCCGGTCACCTCAATGCCTCGCAATCGGAGACCGTGGCCGCAGACGGCAAGTATCTGGCTGTCGGCTGCAAGTTCGCCAAAGATCGCTTCTTGCCAGTTGGCCCTCTGCACCCAGAGAACGAGCAACTGATCGACATCTCGGGCGACAAGATGGGCTTGATGGGCGATCACCCTGTGCGTGGTGAGCCGCATGACTTCATCATCTTCAAGCGTGATTTGCTGCGACCTAAGCAGGTCTATGCGCTGGACGACTTTCCCTTGGCCATCAAGGACCCGAAAGAAACCGGCGTCGTCCGCAACGGCAAGAAGGTCACGGTCAAACTGACCTCGCAAGCCCCTGCTTTCAGCATGCGCGAGTTCAAGATCAAGAAGGGCGACGAAGTCACCTTGATCTTGACCAACCTGGACAAGGTCGAAGACTTGACCCACGGCTTTGCCATCCCCAAGTACAACGTCAACTTCATCGTCAACCCGTTGGAAACAGCGTCCGTCACCTTTGTGGCAGACAAGGCCGGGGTGTTCTGGTGCTATTGCACCCACTTCTGCCATGCGCTGCACCTGGAGATGCGCACGCGCATGATTGTTGAAGCTTGATGTTGGATCGTTGATGAAGCCCTTTTCGTTTGCCAGGGGCCTGTGCGTCAGTTTGTTGCTGATGCTACTGGCAGTCGTCTCCGGTGGAGCATGGGGCGGTGCGTATGAAGCCACGCTGCCGCCCGATCTGCATGCCGCCAAGGACCTGTGTGCCTTGGTGCCGTGCGCAGAGGTGTTCCCCGGAGCGACTTCTTTTTCTGAGCGAAAAGGGCAGCCCCCTTATGTGGAGGCTTATGCCCAAGATCAGGGCAAGAAGAAGCTGCTCGGTTATGTGATGCTGTCAACAGACATCACCGACACGCCTGCCTATTCAGGCAAGCCGGTGGTGACCTTGATCGGCATGGACACCCGCGGCCGTTATGTGGGCGTCAAGGTCCTCAAGCATTCAGAACCCATTTTGCTTTTGGGCATTCCTGAAGCGGCCTTGACGAACTTCAATCAACAATACATCGGCAAGTCCGTCGACCAAAAAATCGAGGTGGGCCATTCCCGCCCTGATGAAGGTGTGGTCGGCGTGGATGCCATTTCGGGCGCCACCGTGACGGTGATTGCCCAGAACCAGGTGATGACAACATCGGGCTCGGCAGTGGCTCGCCAGGTGGGCATCATCAAGGCCACTGTTCGGCCTCAAGCGCAATATGCGCCGAATGCTCCGGGGGCTGACTGGGCCACCTTGGTCAAAACCGGGGCTGTGCAGCGCCTGGTGGTGCAAGCTGAACAGGTGGGCTTGTCCCGTACCGGCACACCATTTATCGAGCTGTGGTTTGGTGATTTGAATCATCCCGATTTGGGCAAGGCCTTGTTGGGTGCTGGCAGTTGGCAAAACCTGATGGCCCAACTCAAGCCCGCCGAACATGCACTGTTCATCATCCGCACACAAGGTGAGGAATCCTTCAAGGGATCTGGCTTTGTGCGGGGTGGGATCTACGATCGGGTGCAAGTCCGTCAGGACATGGACACCTTCACCTTCCGCGACACGGATTACCTCAACCTCTATGGCATCGAAGCTGCGGGAGCACCCGCCTTCACCGAGTCGGCCATCTTCATCATCCGCTCGAAAGCCTTTTCAGGCGCTTACCCGTGGAAGCTGAGCTTCTTAGGCAACCGCGTGGACCGCGCTACCGGCGCCCGAACCTTTGCCAACTTCGATGCTGAGTTTTGGTTGCCCAGCGCCTACCTTCAAGGTGGACGACCCGAAGTCATCAAACCGGATGCACCCTGGGTCAAGGTCTGGAAGACCCGTGCTGTGCCCATCGCGTTGTTTGCCGTGCTGCTGGTTGCTGTCGCTGTGGTGTATGCCCTGCGTGACCGTTTGACTCGGCTGTCCACACGCAAAAACAAATGGCCAGTTAACGCATTCAAATACACCGCCTGGGTGCTCAGCATCGTGTTTGTCGGGTTTGGTGTGATGGCCCAGCCCTCGATCACTCAGGTGTTGACCTGGTTCCATGCCCTGCTGTTCCAATGGACTTGGGAGTTGTTCCTCACCGATCCATTCATCTTCCTGTTCTGGATCTTCATCATCATCACCGTCTTTGTGTGGGGGCGTGGCCTGTTTTGCGGTTGGCTGTGCCCGTTTGGCTCTTTGTCTGAGCTGCTCTACAAAGTCGGTGGGGTGATCGGCCTCAAACGCTTCCAGTTCTTGGTGCCCCGCGCGTGGCATGACAGGCTGAAGTGGCTCAAATACGTGATCTTCTTTGGCCTGCTGGCGGTGTCCATGTTCTCCATGACCCGCGCTGAAATGTTGGCCGAGGTAGAGCCCTTCAAGACCACCTTCCTGGTCGGTTTGTTCAACCGCTCATGGCCTTACACCCTGTTTGTGTCGGTGTTGCTGGGCTTGTCTTTGTTCACCGAACGGCCTTATTGCAAATACCTGTGTCCCTTGGGTGCTTCTTTGGCCATGCCGTCCACCTTCCGTTGGTTTGGCCTCAAGCGCAAACAAGAATGCAACAGCTGCAAAGCATGCGCAGTCGGTTGTGGCTCACAAGCGATTGATGAGCATGGTCGCATTGATCACCGCGAATGCTTGCATTGCCTGGACTGCATGATCCTGTACACCGACGAACATGCTTGCCCACCTTTGGCCAAAGAGCGCAAAGTGCGCGAACGCCAAGGCTTGCCTCTGACGCCGATTGGCCGTGATGGGTACTACATCCCTATCCATCCAGTTCCAATCGAGTCTGCACAAAAAGGGGGCAAGCCATGAGCCGATCCAATGTAGACCCTCGTTGGCCCACAGACCCCGTGTCTCCCTCTTACGCTGAACAGTCCACTTTGCTGGGATGGATCGCTGCAGAGTGCTGGGATCACTTGTGGCCATGGAGTAAACAAGGGCTGGCACGCCATCGCGCCATTCAGTTGGCTGGGGGGTGTTTGGCCTTGGTCGCCACCTTGGCTTGGGTGTGGGCGGCCATGGGGCATCTGCAAGCCGGGGCCATCATCGCCTGGTGGTTTGGCTGGAGCGTGTATGAAGTGCGGGTGCGCTTGAGCGGCAAGCGGTATGTCAAAGATGGCCCCTGGTGGGGGCGTCAATACCGCGTGGCCAGCGTCATGGACATGATCTGTTACGTCGGGTTCAAGAATCTGTTGTTGGGGTCCATCCTGTTTCTGACGATCAAATCGTTGGGCTGGATGGTGGTGTAGGTCCCTCCGCATGTCATCTCATTTATGCCGATCCCTTCGCCCGATTCTGATCACGCTTGGCTTGATCGTGTCGGGCTGGGCTGTCCCAGCTTGGTCTGCCACATGGACGGTTCGACCAGGTCAGTCCATTCAGGCGGTCATTGATCAAGCCCAGTCGGGCGATGTCGTCGAAATCGAGCGGGCTGTTTATACAGAACGCCTGCTGATTGCCAAGCCTTTGACCTTGCGTGGTCTGACGCGCCCCACCATCAGCGGTGCCAACCAAGGGGACACCATCCGCATCACCTCACCCGATGTGGTGATCGAGGGGCTGATCGTTCGGGACTCCGGCGACAGCCTGCTGGCGCAAAACGCCGGTATTTATATTCGGCCCGGCGCTCATCGTGCAATTGTTCGGCAGTGCCAGTTGACCTACAACCTGTTTGGCTTGTGGATTGAAAAGGCCAACGACGTTCGCATTGAAGGCAATGTCATCACAGGCAAGCGTGACTACCCTTCTTCTCAACGGGGCAATGGCGTTCAACTCTACAACACGCAGGGGGCTCGCATCATCGGCAACAACATTGGTTTTGTGCGTGATGCGCTGTACATCGACGTATCGCACCATGCCGTGTTCAGCCACAACAAGCTGCATCACAGCCGTTATGGCAGCCATTACATGAACTCCTACTACAACGTCTGGGAGTACAACGACACCTGGATGAACCGTGGTGGTTTGGCCTTGATGGAAGTGCGAAACCAGGTGGTGCGGCATAACCGCGCCTGGCACAACACCGATCACGGCATCATGCTGCGCACCATTCAAGACTCGGTCATCGAAGACAACATCGTGGCGGGTAATGAGCGTGGGTTTTTCATCTACGACGTCGAGTACACCACCATCAAAAACAACTTGGTGATCAACAACGCTGTGGGTGTTCACCTGTCAGCGGGGTCCACCCGCAACTCCGTCACGGGTAATGACTTCATCGCCAATCAAGAGCAAGTGCGTTACGTCGGTGCGCGTGATGAAGCCTGGGGCGGGGAGCTTGGCAATCACTGGAGCAATTACCTCGGATGGGACCGCAATGCCGATGGCGTAGGCGATGTGCCATACGAGGCCAATGACATGGTCGATCGCCTGACTTGGCGTTACCCCATGGTCAAACTGCTGATGTCGAGCCCGTCTGTTCAGGCTATGCGTCTGGTCGGGCAACAGTTTCCTGTTTTGCGCGTACCCAGTGTGGTGGACGCTCATCCACGCATGCAAGCCCACAACCCTAACTGGAGGCAATGGCTTGACCAAAACCACCCCAGTGGCCGCTGAAGCGGTCATTCACATCAGCGGTGTGCACAAGCATTATGGTGCGGTGCATGCGGTCAACGGTGTCGACCTGAGCATTGAACCTGGTGAGGTCTTTGGCCTCATTGGTCACAATGGTGCAGGCAAAAGCACGCTGTTCAAAATGATGCTCGGCTTGATCCCCGCCACACGAGGCGAGATCCGCGTCGGAGGCGCTTTGGTGCAAGGCCCGCAATTCCGCGACGTACGCCGTCACATGGGTTATCTGCCTGAAAACGTGGTCCTGTATGACAACCTCACCGGGCTGGAGACACTTCATTTTTTTGCCAAGCTCAAAGGTGTCCCCACCCAACAATGTGGTGCGGTGCTCGAGCGCGTCGGGCTCAGCCATGCGGCAGACCGCGCCGTACAAGGCTATTCAAAGGGCATGCGCCAACGTTTGGGTTTTGCCCAGGCCCTACTGGGGCAGCCCAAAGTCTTGTTTCTGGATGAGCCCACAACGGGACTGGATCCCCAAGCCATCCGATCCTTTTACGCCACCTTGAAAGAGTTGAGAAGTCAAGGTGTCACCATGATCTTGACCTCACACATTTTGGCTGAGTTGCAAGAGCGTGTGGATCGACTGGCCATCATGGCCGCTGGCCGGATACAAGCCTTGGGCAGCGTGCAAGCCTTGCGTGAGCAAGTCAACATGCCGCTGAGTGTGCAGGTCCAGTGCCCGGCCCATGCTGTCGCTGAGATCCAAACCGCTTTGTCAGGCTTGAATCTGAGTGTGCAAACCAACTCCGTGACGCCCCATATCCTGACCATGCCTTGCCCTCGTGATCAAAAAATGGCTGTGCTGAGGACGCTGGCAGGCATGGCGGACCTTGTGCAGGACATCCAAGTCTTCGAGCCTTCGCTGGAAGACGTCTTTTTTGACTTTGCAGCTTGAAAGGGCTCGGAGATGTTTCATCCCATTGCCACCGTGGCTGCCAAAGAATGTCGAGATCGCATCCGCAATCGATGGGTGCTGGCAGTGGCGCTGGTTTTCACGGTTTTTGCCTTGGTCATTGCTTACTTTGGGGGCGCACAACAAGGCGCGGTCGGCTTTCGGTCGATTGAATTCACCATTGCCAGCTTGGTCAGCCTGGTCATTTATCTGATCCCCTTGATCGCATTGTTGTTGGGTTTCGATGCCATCGTCGGTGAGCGAGAACGAGGCTCGCTGGATTTGCTCTTGGCCATGCCCATCACCCGCTTTGAGTTACTGATGGGCAAGTACCTGGGGCTGGCTGTGGCGCTGACTGTGTCCACCGTGGCCGGCTTTGGGCTGGTGGCCCTGGTCCTGTCGACCCAGTTGAACCTCAACGGTCTGTATCACTTTGTCGGCTTCACCCTCAGCTCTGTGCTGTTGGGTTGGGCTTTCCTCAGTTTGGCCGTGATGTTGTCGGTGTTTGCTGCGGATCGTGCGCGCGCATCGGGGCTGGCCATCGCCCTGTGGTTCTTTTTTGTACTGGTGTTTGATTTGTTGATGCTGGGCCTTTTGGTGGTCACCGGGGGGCAATACAGCGGCGAGCTGCTTCCCTACCTGCTCTTGCTCAACCCAGCAGATGTGTTTCGCGTTCTCAATGTTTTTTCGCTCGACGATGTCCGCACCCTCTACGGTCTGGCCAGCATCGTGCCGCCTACGCTGGGTAACCCCTGGCTGATGGGCGGGGTCATGCTGGCCTGGATCGTGGCGCCTTTGGGCATCGCCACTTGGAGGTTCCGTTTATGACATCCCCCCGCATGGCTCTGATGGGTCTGATCCTGTCTGCGGTGGCCTTCACCTTCAGTGCGTGCCAACCCGCCCATCCAGGCTTGCAGCATGTCCCCACCGACATCGATGCCAGCACCACCTGCAGTCTGGACGGCATGACCTTGGCAGACTATCCCGGGCCGAAAGCCCAAATTCTCTATGCAGGTCAGGCCAAGCCCACCTTCTTTTGCGACACGGTCGAAATGTTCCATGCTGTCTTGCGGCCTGAACAGGTCAAAGCCATCGATGCCGTTTTTGTTCAGGACATGGGTCAGGCTGACTGGGTCAAACCGCAAGGCCGCTGGATCGATGCCAAAACCGCGTTTTATGTTCACGGCAGCAAACGAGCGGGCTCCATGGGGCCCACCATCGTCAGCTTCGCAGTGAAGGCCAATGCAGATAAATTCGCCTCAGAAAATGGGGGCAAAGTCTTCAAATTTGCTGACATCACCCCCGAGATGGCGGACCTGTGTGGCGGCGGCATGCCTGACAGCAAAATGTGATCTGCCGCTGATCGGTTCAGAATGAATAGGCAGGATGGCGAGGATCAAAATCAGCAGGCGTCAAGCGGGTCGGCTGAATCCGTTCAAACACGATCCGCTCGCGCAGATGTCCTTTGGCATCCCATGAGGTCACTTGTCGCACCACCGGCATCATCAGATCCAGACTCAACCGCGTCTGGTGTGCATATCCAGCCTGTTCGCCGCCAGAAGAGGTCCATGTCACGGCCACCACACGCTGGCCGCCGATGTGGTCTATTTCTACTTGGTCTGGCTTGGGCAGCACGCCGCCGTGTCGCCTTGCTTCCAACTGGGCGCGCAAAATCTCCACCACCGACTGCAGCCCCGCATCGCGCACCGAGTGCAGTGAGTTGGCGCGCGCCAAAGCGCCATCCAAGGCCGTCCAGATGGACATCACGTTGAACACGCCCGACACATGCCCATACATGGCATCCTTGCGCAGGGTCTCGTCGTAAAGGATCTCTTGGCCCGCTTTGGGGCCACCTTTGAGCCAGCTCATGTAGACCTGGCGCGGTTGATGTCGGTACTTCAAGTAGTTCACAAACGGTTTGTCGTTCCATCCGTCTGCCAAACGTTCTTGCCGCGTCATCCACAGTTCATATTCCGGTAGCTGGCGCATACCCAGTTCCAGATAGCGAACGATGCCTTCCGATCCCAGTTGCTGTACGGCCGACAGCACTTGCTCATCCGTCAATCTGGCCCATTCACCGCTGGTCATGCGCTGCACGACCTGATCGGGCGTCGCCAAGGGCGGCGCGGCCCACGCTCCCGGCTGCATCAGGCCTGCCAGCATGATTAAACTCATGAACCTGCGAAAGTGATGGCGTGTCAGCATGCCGCCCATCGTGGGCTGTGAGCGTGTGGTTGTCGACCATCCTGCACGACAGCCCTGTCGCAGCCGATGCCTCTTGGCGCTTTACTTCATTGTTGAGGACGATTCCATGACCCTTCCGTCATCCATTGCCGCCGCCATCATTGATCTGGACGGCACCATGGTCGACACCCTGGGGGACTTCGTTGTCGTGCTGCACCACACCTTGGCCGACATGGGCTGCCATCCGGTTGAAATCGCGCGGGTGGATCGCCCCTTTGTCGAATTGACGGTGGGCAAAGGCACGGAGGACCTGCTGCGCCGATCTCTGGCTCACGCTTGGGGCTTGCCCGACGACGACGCGGAAGTGGCCGAGAACGTGCCCATGGCCTGGCACCACTACCAAGCCCATTACACCCGTCTGAACGGGCAACACTCCGATGTCTACCCCGGTGTCATCGAAGGCTTGCAAAAACTGGCCGCACAAGGTCTGCCCCTGGCTTGTTTGACCAACAAACCCACCGCCTTTGCCGAGCAACTGCTTGAAAGCAAAGGCCTACGTGGCTATTTCCTGCACGTTTTTGGTGGCGATGCGTTCGAGCGCAAAAAGCCCGACCCCTTGCCGCTGCTCAAAACCTGTGAGGCGCTGGGCACCCTGCCCGCTCAAACCGTGATGGTGGGTGACTCCAGCAACGATGCACAAGCCGCCAACGCCGCGGGTTGCCCCATTGTGTTGGTCAGCTACGGTTACAACCACGGGCACCCGATTGCTGCAGTCCCTGCTCGCGCGCACATCGATCGGCTGGATCACCTTGTACTGTGACCCCCGCAACGGTCAACGCAGTGCTTCGAGGATGGGGGGCGGACGGAAGTCCAGCAACGCATCCTTCAAATCCTGCGTGACCGGCTTTTTGCCCAACCAGACTTTGGTGATCGCTGGGAAGAACGAGGGCTCGGCAATCGGCAAGCCGGCGGGCTGATCGTTGACCAAAAACAGCGTGCCGCGCTTGGGTACGTACTCGATGGTCAGCGTGTCGCCCGCATCCAGGCGTTTGATGCGAGAAAACACCTCGCCCATCAACCGGATGGACGGAATCAGCTTGAAAAACTCTTCCCGAGAGCTGTTGGCCTCCACGCCCCGGGTGATCGCCATGCCCAACTCATCAATGCGCATGCCTTGCAACATCACGAATCGGAACTGCAGCGGGGCATTGAAACCTGCCACCACCACATCGGCGCGGGTGGACTTCTGGGGTGAGTACAGGGCCAGGGTGTATTGCTTGGCCATGCCCCGGTAATTCACGCCACTGCCGTTCAAGACCAGCGGGACGCCCTCTACCCGAGTGTTCGCCGGGTAGTTCACCCCCAACATATCCGCACTTTGGCTCCAGGCTGCGCCACAGGCAGCCAGACTCAGGGCGCCGACCCAGGCAGCCTTGGTCAAAAAGCCTTTGTAAGCACCAATACATCCTGTGTTCATCGGGGTCATCCTCTGGGCGTTACGCGGTTTGGTAAGGAATTGTTATTCTTGAAGGAGGGGTCATGTTATGGGTTTCCCCTTGCTTTTCGGTCGCAGTCACTCAAGTCGGGGGGCATAGCGCGATGGCCCTGACCCCTGATACACTCAAACGATGTTCATCTCGCGCAAACAGACGAAAGGTTCGCACGACCGGGGAGCTTGGCCCTGGCGTCGTTCACTCTGACTCGTCTCGATTTGTCGCGATTGCGCCGCCCGGATCATCGGCGGTGGCCCTCCGCGGCTCCGGAAACCCCTGATCTGATCGGTAAACGGACCTACGCAACGCGTTTCCGCTGCCTTTCACACGGGGGACCGACATTCCCATCTACCCTGGCTGCGCCTTTTATGAAGGCACAGACATCGGGCTTGGAGGCCCTACATGATCACTGAACAAGAATTCCATGCCTTGGCCGCACAAGGCCATAACCGCATTCCGCTGGTGGCCCAGGCCCTGGCTGACCTCGACACACCCCTGTCCCTCTACCTCAAGCTGACCCAAGGCCAGCCCAACAGCTTTCTGTTGGAGTCCGTGGTGGGTGGCGAGCGTTTTGGTCGCTACTCCTTCGTGGGCTTGCCGGCTCACACCCTGATCCGCGCGACGGGTCGTCAGGTTGAAGTCGTCACCGACGGCCAGGTTGTTGAAACCTTCAACGGCAACCCACTGGACTTCATCGCGCAGTACCAGCAACGCTTCAACGCAGCGGTCCCAAAGGGCCTGCCGCGCTTCTGCGGCGGCTTGGCTGGCTACTTTGGCTATGACACCGTGCGGCACATCGAACACAAGCTGGCGGGTGTCCAAAAGTCCGGCGGCATTGGCACGCCCGACATCCTGCTGCTGCAGTGTGAAGAGCTCGCGGTCATCGACAACCTGGCTGACCGCCTCTTCCTCATCGTTTATGCAGACCCTGCTCCGCCTGGTGCCTATGCCCGTGCTGCGGCGCGCATTGCCCAACTTCAAGCGCAACTGAACCAAAGCGTGGCCGCACCGGCCATCGTTCCGGGCGAATCCTTTCCGGTCGAGCGTCACTTCGCCAAAGCCGATTTCGAATCGGCCGTGCTCAAGTGCAAGGAATACATCGCTGCGGGTGACTGCATGCAGGTTGTGATCGGCCAGCGCTTGCAAAAGCGCTTCACCGCATCGCCACTCAGCCTGTACCGGGCGCTGCGCTCCTTGAACCCCAGCCCCTACATGTACTACTACGACCTAGGGGATCACCAAGTCGTCGGCTCCTCACCAGAAATTCTGGTCAGACAAGAGCACAACGCCGACGGTGGCGAAACCGTCACCATCCGCCCGATCGCCGGTACGCGTCCCCGCGGCACCACGCCTGAGCAAGACATCGCCAACGAAAAAGAGTTGATGGCCGATCCCAAGGAGCGTGCTGAGCACGTCATGTTGATCGACTTGGCTCGCAACGACATCGGCCGCATTGCCAAAACGGGCACCGTCAAAGTCACCGAGGCATTCGGCATCGAGCGTTACTCGCACGTCATGCACATCGTCAGCAACGTCGAAGGCCAACTCAAAGATGGCATGACCGGGCTGGATGTCTTGCGGGCCAGTTTCCCAGCAGGCACCTTGAGTGGTGCGCCTAAGATTCGCGCCATGGAAATCATTGACGAACTGGAGCCCGTGCAACGCGGTGTCTACGG
>JBDKHX010000013.1:0-12857 GCA_039797415.1 Pseudomonadota bacterium
CAGCACGACCCGATACTCAAAGTCGACAGGATTCAAAACCGCACCCGGTTTGGGCTTTTTCGCCAAACGCCTCACATAGGGCAAATCATCCGGATGCACCCGTTGATGGTGCGCCGTGTAATCAGCGGCCATCACATCAGGCGAGAGCTGGAACATCTCCATCGCCCTGTCACTGATGTACTGGAACTGGGCCTTGCCCTCAGCATCAAAGCCCACTTTGTGGATGATGCCCGGTACAAACTGCCCCATGCTGCTCAGAAGAGCCTCACGTTCTTTCAGGATTTGCTCAGACACCTTTCTGTCACTGATGTCTTCAATCACCGCCATGAACTGAACGGGTTGCCCCTGCGCATCACGCAAAACCGCCACGGCCAAGGACACCCACAACAGGCTGCCATCGGCCTTCAGATACCGTTTTTCTGTGCGGACATTGTCCAGGCGACCTTCGATCAGGTCTCTGGCCAATTGCTCGCTGTAATCGATGTCATCGGGGTGCGTCACATCGCGAAATCGGCGCCCAAGCAGTTGCGCTTCGGTGTAGCCGGTGATCTCGCACAAACGGGAATTGACCTGCAGAAATCGCCCATCAAGGGCAACCTGGGCCATCCCTGCCGCCGACAGTGAAAAAATGGTCTTGTAGCGCTCAGCCTCGGCCCGAGCTTGGGCCAACTGTTCTTTCAGCGCGGCCACGTCCTCAGACGCCGCACGGGTCTGTTCTACGTGGTTCTTGCTCTCGTCCTGCAAATCGATCTCCGGAGCCCAACGGCAGACCGATGGTATGACCTCAAGCGCTCGGCGTCCGAGGCTTATGACACAGTGCAACGCATCTCATGATCCGAATGCACCATCCCAGTGCTACTGTGTCACAGATTACGCCCTATCCACCTAGGGGCAGCCCCGAATATCAGGCCACGTTAACGCGAATCGCTAAACGACCAACTTGAAATCAATACGTCGATTGCGAGCCCGTCCTTCATCCGTTGCATTGTTGGCAATCGGCTGATCAGGCCCCAAACCCTTGGTTCGCAGATTTTGGGCAAGCAAGCCCTTGCTGACCAAATAGGCCTTCACCGCTTCCGCCCTGGCCAACGACAAAGCCAAGTTACTTTGACGCGCACCATGACCGTCCGTGTGCCCAACCAATTCAAAGGACCGCCCCTTGAACTGCCCCAGGGCCTTGGCCATGTCATCCAGCAATTTGGCGCCTGCTGGCGTTAAAACAGCACTGCCGGGCTCAAACTCAACGGTGCGATTGGCCAATGCCTGATCGATCAACACCTGTTCAGGCACCACGACCTTGAGTGCATGTTTGATCGAATAGGTTCGCCCAGCAGCATGACTCAAATCCTGGATGACCTGCTGTCGAACAGCCTCACTGGGCACCTCACCCCGCAATTCGACCACCTGCCCTTCCAAGGTGATCTGGCCCTTGCTGACCTGCCTGATCGAGTTTGGCAACAAGCGAACCACATCCTGGCGCCACTGCGTCGAAGCCGTCACCCCGCCAATGGACAGGCGATCCACAACCCTTTCTCGGCCATACAGCGCCATCAGTCGGGCGACCACTTCTGCGCGATACGAATCATCGGGTACCACGCCCTGCAAAATCACAGGCGCTGGTGCTTTGGGATCAGTTTGTTGAGCACAAACCGACGAGGCAAAAAACAATACAGCAGCGATTGGGCCTGCTGCCATCCAGCGCTTACAAACCAAGGAACACCTCTTCGTAGGTACGCAAGGCCTGAGCCAGTGACAGCGCAGGATCTTTCAAATAATTAGAGAGCTTGCGCAAACCATAATCAGCTTCAACATCGGCTTCGACCCATTCGGCATCGGTCACCGTGACGCAGGACGAGCGCAAAACCGCCGGGTCCATGACCGCGTTCATGGCAGAAGCACACGCACCTTGAAAGCTCAAAACCATGCAGGGCTGGCCGTCATGTACCACCATGAAAATGCCCCACTCCATGTCGTGACGACTGAAGAAACCTGCAACCAATGACAGCCAGAAGGCAGCGACCGGACCGCGTAACAACCGATCCTGCACCAATGGCAAGCACAGCGCCTTCGTCAATTTGGCTGGCCCTTGGGCCATCACCGGCTGCAGCAACAAGCCCAGAGCCAAGATCGCTCGACGCACAGACATGCGGTTGCCCGCTGCAGCCAACATCTGCTCCAAACTGGCAACGGAATGGGTTTCCAGAAAGTCCAAAAAGCCGGCCTTTGACGATGCCCGCGTCGCATCAAAGTCGATGGTGCCGGTCAAGCTGGACTGGATCAAATCCAAATCGGAGGCCCCGTAAGCCAATCGGGTGTTTTGATCCAACTTGGCCCAAAGACGGTTCAATGCAATCGGACTGATGGAGACAAAGCCCTGAGGATCTGGCAAATCAAATGCGGCAGACAAAATGAACGGAAACCGTCGACCTGAGGCATCTTGGCTGGCCAGCCACGTACCAGCCAAACCCACAGAACTCTTGTTGCCCAAAACGGCAAACTGCATGGCCGGCGCTGCGTCATAAATCAGCTTCCAGCGTGGATCTTGGGACAAGCGTTCCATCGACTGGCTTTGCCACCGATCCAAGGTGTCCAACAGCGAAGCATGCTGACTGCTTCGGATGAAGTCCCCTCGACACGGCAGTTTGCCGAAATACATCAGGTCAGCACAAGCAACAGCCTGGTTCATGGATTCACTCCTGTCTGGGCCGCGCCTGCTGAAGCGGTCGCCTCATCTGCAGGACCAACAATGATCGCTGGCAAGGCACCCGGTTTGGACACCGAGACCGACGCGCCTTCTTTTCCTGCCCCACCAGCAGCGGTGGGAGGGGCTGCCGCAGGACTGGTTGCCGTATTCGACACGATGCGCAATTGCACTGCCACGGCAACACCGTCTTGTGGCCAACGCAATTCAAACGTATTGCCGTCGAGCTTCTTGCGTTGAGCCGAGTTGATCATCTTTTCCAAACCGAATCGCCCCACTTGGTTGAAAAATTCAACAGAACGGCCGTCATGCATCACCCCGCTGATACGGACGCCAGGGGTGCCAGGTCCAGGCCAAACGAACTGCGACCAGGACGCAGCACCATTGCGATAACGCACAGCTTGCCCATCAATGTCCACGGTGTACTCCGTCAAGCCAGGCGCAGCCAAGGGCAACATCTGGAAAACGGTTTGAGCTTCGGCACTGGCAGACGCACCGCCACCTCCGGCACCACCAGCGGCAGCACCTTGCCCTGCCAAGGGTGCAACCCACATACCGAGCCCTGCAGCGAATTCAGGACGCAAGCGCACCCCCATATCAGCCCAAGTTTTGGCCGTCACCACGTCACCACGGCGCACCACCAATGCACCCAGCGCTTGCTCGGTGAACTTCGCAACAGAACCTTCTGCCCCAAAGACCTTGGCGATTTCGGCGGGACTGGCTTCCACACGCGATGCGCGATCAAACGGGTACTTGCTGGCCAATGTGCGTTGATACGGGTCATAGACCTGGGCCATCCAGCTGCGATTCAACTCAGCCTCAGACGGACGCACAATGGCCCCGAAGGCTTGCATCAACGGACGCACAAACAAGGGGCGCAAGGCCTGCTTGGTGGCCTCACTCATCCCGGTCAGCATCTGTTCATCGACCAGCTTGAGGGCATCAGACAACTCGCCCGTTCCCTCAAACGTTTCGGTCATCATCTTGCGTGCAGCTGGGCCTGGATCACCTTGGGTCTTCATTTGATTGAAGCGGCCACGCACCTTGCCCAAGGACGCCAGATAGGTCTTGAACAAGGTTTCTCCGCCTTCGCGGGGCTTCATCAATTTAGCCAAACCGTTGAACTCTTTGCCAATCGGCCCCAGCGGTATGGATTTGTCACCTAAGTTGACATTCATGTCCACCTTGACATTGGCTGGCGCCATGCCCATCACGCTTTGCTTGAACCAGGCAACAAAGCCCTTTTGCGCCAAAGCCAGACGGTCATTGAGCACCGCAGGGTTGTCCCAGGATGTCTGGTCATACAAAGTTTCGATCAACCGGCCCAAGGGCGACACGGCTGGATCACCCAAACGATTCATGCCGACAACAGCTTGATCAAAGCTGGCGAAATCCACCACCGAGACGCCCTGAATGAACTTCTTCCACTCCTGTGCGTATTCGGTTTTGTACAACTGGGTCAAAGCCTTCTGGATTTGTTCCGGACTGCCTTCCAGCGTCAAATCATCCGAGGCCGCCGTTTTCAAGACCCAGTCGGTTGACTGCAACTCATTGTTGGCGGCGTTTTGGAAAGCCTCTTTGACATACTGCTCCCACGCTTCCCGCGTGAACGCGCCAGACACGGCGTGACTGCCGGCCACGATGTTGCGATCCTCATCGCCAACCAGTCGCACCACCGTTACAGGGGCAAAACGGGTGGCAGCACGGGCTTTGATCTCGGCATACACCCGCTCACGAGCTGGCATGCCCTTGATGACACGGCGCAGATTTTCACGGGTTTGGTCCAACAAGCCAACGTTCAGCTCTTGTTCAGGAAAGGCTGGATCCGTCATCTGCTGAACCGAGAACGACAAAATCCGCTCGGCGCTTTGAATCAGCTGCTCACGACGCATGTTGCCGCGATTGGCCTCCAACCAACCACGCCAAAAGCGAGTCAACTGATCGCTCATGTGACCGGGCTCAAGGCGCGCACGGTCCCCCAGCATCAGATAGGCTTTCAAGGCGTTGTAGGCCTCGGTCACATTGGTACTGGATGCCTTGGTGTAACCGGCATCGGACACCGCTTCGGCCACTGGTGCGCTAGCCGCTGAGGCTGCCGCCGCAACAGGTGCAGCAGCATCGGCCACGCGACTGACTGACTTGAGGTCTGCGGCATGGGCATTGACATCAGCCAGATAGCTGGCCATGGCTTGCCCAGCCGGTTTGAGCATGACCGATTGCAAGCCAGCGAAATACTCTTGCTTCAGGCGTGCTTCAATCGCTTCCCCCTGATACATACCCAAGCCCAACGACCAAGGGCGGTCTTGTCGATAGCGTTGTATTTGCTCCAGGCGGTCTTGCAAGATCTCCAGAGCTTCCAGGCGCGATTGCAGATCCACTCGCCCCTCTTGCACTTGCTTGGCTTTGATCAGGTCAGCCTGCACATGCGATACCAACTGACGGTTACCCATGTAGGACCAGGTCCAGGCAGCCAACAAACTGCCGAGCAACACCACGCCACCCATGAAGGTGGCATAACGCAGTCGCAGCTTGTTGCGGCTGGTGTATTGCTGCACCAGTTGCCGGTCAGCAAAGATGACTTTAGAGAACAGCTCCTTCAAGAAAAAGCCACTCTTGGAGAACACCGCTGAAGATGTCCCCTGCTGCAACTGCAGACCAAACTGGCTGGCGACACGCTCGCTGGCACGGCTGGTTGACTGCCCTTCCTGGACCGCACTGGTGAAATAAAAACCTCGGAAGATGGGGCGGAACTGATAGGGGTTGTCTTCAAACAGCGTGGTGATGAAGGTGCGCAGCGAAGGCTTGAGCGCAGCAAATTCGAGCGGGAATGTCAGTACGCCAGGTGGCAACTGCTCACCGCGATGCAAGGACATACGCGCCACCGAAGCCTCTTTCAGCCCATCAAACAGCTGATCGAAGTGTTGGTCAAACTGCGCCACTGCATCAGCTCGCGCGGACGTGTCGTAAGGCAAGGTTGCCCCCCAGACCTTGTCACGCTCAGCCCTGTCGCGGTCTTCAAAGAAGTCCACAAAACCAGCGATCAAGTCAGCCTTGGTGAACACGACATAAACGGGTGCAAACACTTCGAGTTTTTCGGTCAACTCTTGCACGCGTTGGCGCAGCTTGCGAGCCAGATCAATCGCAAACTCAGGTTTATTGGCACCCAACTCGGCCACGCTCACAGCGATGATCACGCCATTGAGGGGGGCCTTGGGGCGGTTCTTCTTGAGTAAGGATAAAAAGCCGAGCCACTCGCTGCGATCTTCTTCATGTACCGAGTAGCGGCCAGCGGTGTCCAGCAAGATACCTTCTGTCGTGAAGTACCAATCGCAATGGCGGGTGCCACCAATGCCCTGGATGACGTTGTCGGTGTTGTCTGCAAACGGGAACTTCAAGCCCGACATCACCACGGCAGAACTCTTGCCCGCAGCGGGGTTGCCGATGACCGCATACCAAGGTAGCTCATACAAGGCAGCAGCCCCGGATGTCTCACCCAGCTTGGAGGTCTTGATCAGCTTGACTGCCTCGGCCATGCGCTCCCGCACGGCTTGCACTTCGTCTTTTTTGTCGGCAGCGGCCGTCTGCAGCGCTCGTTCTGCGTCTGCATCCATGGCATCTTCCAGCTGCTTGGCTGCTTGTTTGGCTTGATGGCGTTTGAACAACCACACACCCAACCAGATCAGGGCCAATACAGCCAGCACCACACCCACCCAAATCAAACCTACCTTGAGTGCATCAGCCCCTAAAAACAAGAAGGTCGCCAGCGCGGCCAACCCCAAAGCCGTCAAGACACGAGGGTCCAAAAAAAACTGCCAAACTTTTTGCATTCTCGAATCCAAACAATCAGACTGGGACCGCGTCCTGCGCGTCATCCACACTCAAAGCCAATGCCACACGTTCATGACTAGACTGCACGTGAGTGGCCAAAGCAACCTGTTCACCCTCAGAGGCCCACACAGCCGCACACCCCAAAGCAGCTGACAACAGTGATCGGGCGACACCGACATCCCCCAACACCTCACCGGCCCGCGTAACTTGGACGGTTGGGTCGATCCCTGGCACCAGGGTTTGCAGCGCTTCAAACAGTTCAGAGGTACGGCTGGCACGATGATCAGCATCGGTGACCACCATCAAATCCAGCGAAGGGGCCACGCCCGCAACCGCCAAAGCCTGCGTCATGGTTTCGACCAGCGTGGTCGCACCAACTCGGCCCAGCGCATCCGCAGACTTGTCCCGGCGCAAGCAAACGGGACGAGCCAAACGAATGGCAGGTTGCGCCAATGCTTTGAAGTCCACCCGCCCACGCAAGGCCGGGCTACTCAGCAACATGCCAACGGCAGCTTCTCCGGGTACACGACCTGTTTGGTGCTGAGCTGTGAACAACTCGCCCACGCTTTGCCAACGCTCAACCGTGGGCTCATCCAGGGCACTGTCAACGGCCAAGATCAGCAGAGCCTCAGCCCTGCCCTCGCGACCCCAGCGTTTGATGTGGGCATCGAGTTCAGACCACCAGATTTCCGGCGTGGCGGGCGGAATGACCTGCCACTGCGGCGCGGCCATGCCACATGCCGTCGCGTGATCAACCACAGCAGCCAAACGGCTGCGAACGGCACACACCACCAAATCCTGATCAGCAACGGACCAGGATGCAGGCATCAGGATACGAACGGTCCACTGGATGGGATCGGTACGCTGTTTTTCATCATCAGGAGTGCGATGCCCCACACCAGACAGATAGGTCTTAGCCCCACTACCCCACTCGTGATCAGTCCCCCCGGCGGCCATGGCCTGAGTAGGAGACAACTGCTCCAACAAACTCATCCAGGTTTCAGCCAACTGCTCAACAGGCCCTCGCAACAGGGCCATGGCTCGCGACACTGCCATAGCCGGCGCATCAGCCCTCGGCAGCTCGCCAATATCGGCGTCATCCAGATCCAGATCAGCTACCCGAGCTGAAAAAATGGGCAGCCCGTCATAGTCTTGCAGCGATGGATCCAGACCGGGGCGTACAGCCCCAGACTGAACCTCGGCCAATGAAGACATTGCGTCCGGCCCGACACACGTATGGACTGCCGCATCCAGAACCAAGGCGTGCGCGCGCTGCAAGGCCTGGTCACCAGACAAAGCGGGGGCTGCATGCGACGTTTGAGCTGCGGGCAAAACGATTTCTTGCGCCGCTTTGGCTCGAATTTTTTTGATCACCCACAGCGCCAATAGCCACCCGCCCGCGATGACTGTCGGCAAGACCAGCAGGTACGACACGATGTCAAACAGGTCCACATCTCGGCCGGACTGCTGCCAATGCCACAAGGTGAATAGCCAGACCATGGCCCCCACGATGAGCCACAACAGGACGATTTTGAGAACACGGGTCATGCTTGAACTGCTCGCTGAACCACTGAATGGCACCCCAAACCGGAGGTGCCCGAACGGATGCCGATCACTGGCCGGTAGACACGGCCTGAGCCGCAATCAAAGTGGCACCGCAGGAGCACTTGTCGCCATGGCGCGCCGCGGGTTTGCCGTCAATGATCATGGTCGGATCTCCGCTGACGATGACGGATGTGCCGTGATATTTGATGGGGCAACTGACCTGATCACCCACCCTCGCGATTCGCTTGCCGTGGGTATCAGTCACGCCAGAGGCTTCGATCACGGTCCCGCCGTGATCGGTGCTGTCACCCAATACGATGAACGGACGTCCCATGGCGTCACAACTCCCTGATACCTGATGTTTTTTATATAGATCGGGTTTCCCCGACGCGGGGCGGAGTCTAACGGGCGACGATCACGCACTTGTTACCGTGTGTGTCAAAAACTTGGTGCAGCAGTCGTCTATCGTCCCTTTGCCCGTGCACCGGGGCGGCGCCATTCCACGTGCCCAAGGTCCATCATTTGCCAGCGTCCGCCCCAGGTCAATCCGACTTGCTCGGCAACCTGCCCATAAAGCTCATAACCACGCTGAGCCCAGGCGTCCTTTTCTGAAATGACCAACTTCCCCCCACGCACAAAGGCACAGTCCGCAGCCAAGCCATATTGGTGATAGCTCTGCCACGCTTTGGCTTGCGTCACGTGCGAGCCTTTGGCCGCCAGCATGTTTTGCCGCTCGGGGCTTCGGTAGCCCTCCAGCAAAGCCATGTCATAGCCATGCTCGTCGCGCATGATTTTGAAAACCAGCAAAAGACGCTGCACAAACTCGTCGTCCATCTGATCCCATCGCCGGTCCGCCGTAGACAACATGGGGCGCACCATTTCCACTTCGGCGGCAGTGAATACGTCAGGAGGCAATGGCGGCGGCGGGACCAAATGCTCCCCCTGCAGCAGTTGCGCCACTTGATGATTGCCTGGCTCTATGCGGTCGTCAAAGCCGTCCAGATCTCGTCCGCCGTGCTGAGACAACCACCAAGCGATGGTCGCGGGCACCAACAGGCAGACCAAGGTCAACAAGATCCATCGCCATTGATCACGAGCTTGCTGCCCCCACCCTGAAGCGGTTTGGGCGGTGCGCGATGCCACCTGGCGGCCAGCATGCTGCGTCGCTTGCGTCCATTGATCACGCCTTTGTTTGGCCCGATCGCGTTGCACCGTCAACCTTGCCGAAATGGCATGCCGCCAATGCGGAAACACGGCCAGCGCAAGGGCAACCGCACCAAACCCAAATGCCAGCCAAACCCAAACAATCACGATGGATCCTGTAACGATTGATTGCAATCCCGTTGAGCGAGTCGGCCCGGAACCGATCTGGCTCCGTAGAATGCGCCGACTTGAACACAACACCAAATTGGATTGAGGGAGTAAGACCGTGAGCCACGACCAGGGGCGCCCGAGTTTATTTGCGGGCATGGAGGATGGGGCGACACCAGGGTCTGATACCCAGCGGGTGCGGATTCTATCGACCCTCGAATCCACGCGGCGCACGCAACGCCCCGCACGTAAGGGGCCCCCACCAGCTAAAGCCCCGGCTTCCACCCAGTCACGTGCTTGGGCGGTCACCCTTGGTTTGGGGGGGGTCACCTTGTTGGTAAGTTTTGTGTTGATCGTGCAAGGGCAACGGCCACCCAACAAGCTGCTGCAGCCTGTGGCACCACAGGCCAAGACACCCGAACAAATTGCTCCGGCTGTGACAGCGGCGCTTCCTGCCGCATCAGCCGAGACGGAGGCAACTGCCTCGACAGCAGAAAACCTGGAAGTTTTGCCCCCCACGTCGGCCAGCAGCAGCTCCATCCCCAGCCGCGACCCCATGGCGGCACTGGCGCTGACCGACTCAAGCGCCCCCGCCAGTGGGCCAACTCCGGCTATGGCAAAACCGTCACAAGCCGCACCCGGCAAATCGAACAAGGCAACCAAGTCGACCAAATCAAACCGAGGCGATCATGAAGTCGCTTTGATCGAAGCGGTGATGAATCGCGGCGCTTCACGCCCGTCGGGCCGCTGACACGGCCACAGACAAACTGCCCTTGTTACCCCTGGTTGCGTAATACCCCAACATGGGTGCCCTGCTGAACGGGTTCAGCCCTCAAAATCCCTGGATCAATTAAAAAATATCCAGGGATACCCGGCATGAGTTTGGCCTCCATGGCGCTATCTAGCGCCTCTTCGGCATTGTCGTCCGCCAAAGATCTGGCTTTGAACAAGCTGCAATCGGCCCTGCATGGCATATTGGGTGAGTTGATTAGCCAGTGGCAAACCGACAAACGTCTGTACACGCTTGAATCTGCCAGCTCGACGCGCCCCTTGCCTGCAGACTTGATGGTCGAAAGCTTTGTGCTGACCGATGGTGTGTCTCAACCCTTCAGCTTGCACATCCAGGCCTTGGTGCTGCAAACCCATGTCGAGCTGAAGCAGCTTTATGCCCGCCCAGTCACACTCGTGACGACGCTGGCCGATGGCAGCACATGCCGCCGCAGTGGCTATGTCACCGAGGCGCAGTCTTTGGACAGCGACGGTGGCCTGGCCCGCAAGTCGCTGCTGGTGCAGCCTTGGATCGCCCTGTTGGGCCACACACGCAACAGCCGCGTTTGGCAGGATCAATCGGTCATCGACATCGTGGAGGACATCTTTGCCGACCACGACAGCATTGCAGCCTGGCGCTGGGATGATGATGTGGCCGGCCACGTGTCCCAAGGCCTGCATGGTCATCAAGGTGGCAACCGCACCTATTGCGTTCAGTATCGCGAATCGGATCTCGACTTTGTCCAACGATTGCTGGCCGAAGAAGGTTTGTGCTGGCGCATTGAAGAGGATGCCAACGCACCAGGCGGCCACACGATGGTCATCTTTGCGGCCAGCTTGAGCCAAGCACAAGACCCCACCAGTGCATCAAGCCTGGGCGGGCGCGGCATTCGCTTTCATCGCAGCAGCAGCCAGGAAGAGCAAGACAGCATTCAAAGCCTGGGGGCATGGCGCCAACTGGGACAAGCAGGCGGCTCGATGGGCAGTACGGTGCTGGGATGGGACTATGAATCCAACCGCGCCATCGTGGCCGATGTGCCCACCGATCACCAATGGGGCGGCCCACAAGCCAGCAACTTGCAAAGCTGGCTGACCAGTTACGACCCGACAGCCGACGGCTTGTATAGCCACCCAGCGCAAGCGCAATTTGCGGCCACCTGCATGCAACAAGCCAGAGAGTCCCGACTCAAAACCTGGCTGGGCCAAGGCACCGTCCGAACCTTGCGTGCAGGCACCTGGTTTGGCATCAGCCAGTCCACGCTGGACAGCATCAACCCAGCCGACGAGGACAAGGAATTTTTCGTCAGCGCTGTGCGAGCCATGGGCATCAACAACTTGCCCAAAGACCTCAGCGAGACCATCGCCAAAACACTGGGCACCGGGCCCCTGGACGCGCTGCTGCAAGCCACACAAGACAGCGGTTTGTTTCAGCGCCGGCGCACCGTACTGATGGATGAAACCGGTTTGCGCCCTCGCCCACGCGCCACAGCATGGGGCCCGCAAACCGCGATCGTGGTGGGCCCCCATGGCAACACCAGCCCCAGCGGGGCAGATGAGATCCACACAGATCGACTGGGCCGCGTCAAGGTTCAGTTTCATTGGCAAGCCAACCCCTTTGCCCCACAACGATCCAACAGCGACCACAGTTGCTGGATGCGCGTGATGCAACGATCAGCCGGTGCGGGCATGGGCCAGCAGTTCATTCCACGCATTGGACAAGAGGTGCTGGTTGGGTTCATCAACCACGACATGGACCAGCCCTTTGTGCTGGCCAGCCTCTACAACGGTCAAGGTGAAGGCGGCACGCCACCCACACCTGGCGGACAAAACCAGTCTGCGGACACCCGGCATCAAAAGCAAAGAACTGGGCGGAGCCGGCTACAACCAACTGGTGTTTGACGACACCCCTGGCCAATTGCGCACGCAGCTGCACACCAGCCAAAATCAGACCTGGCTGCAAATGGGCCACTTGCTGCACCAAGCAGATAACCACCGAGGCAGCTTGCGCGGCACAGGCTTTGAACTGCGCACTGACGCCTGGGGCGGCCTGCGCGCTGCGCGCGGCGTGATGCTGAGCACCTTTGGCCTGAGCAACGGATTGGGTCAGACGGCTGACCCCGCGGGCGATAACGCACCCGGCATGGCCTTGGCCAAGCAAGCCCAACAATTGGCCAGCACCTTCAACCAAGCCGCAGGCACACATCAAACAGTGGCCCTGGCCAGTGCACAGGGTGAGCACGCCCAGTTGCCCAAGAACCTGGGGCACACGCTGGACACAGACCAACTACCCCACATGGCAGAGCCCAATGTGGCCATCGTCGGTAAAGCCGGCGTGGGGATCACAGCAGGACAAGACCTGATCTTGTCAGCCAACGACACCGCCCAAATCGCCAGCGGGCAAGACAGCCAGATTGCCTCGGGTGGGCAGGCTCGCGTCCACACAGGGCAAGCCATTGGCATCTTGGCTGGTGCCATTCAGGCAGGTGGTGAGGCCGCAGGCAAAGGCTTGAGCATCATTGCGGCACAAGGCGGCATCGATCTGCAAGCTCAGGCTGGGCCTGCGCAGATCGCATCCAAAGCTGCGCTGGAGATCAAATCGGCCAACGGGGCCATCAACTTCGCGTCAGCCAAGAAGGTGACCTTGGCGGTGTCAGGTGGGGCCAGCATCACGATTGAGGGCGGCAGCTTTACGGCGCAGTGCCCG
>JBDKHX010000014.1:0-11064 GCA_039797415.1 Pseudomonadota bacterium
GGCTGCGAGGTGCGCCGCCTGTCAACGTGCACTTCGTGACGACTTCTGATGCCGTGCGCAGTCGCAGGCAGGTTTTGTATCCGCCTCAGGGGCCTGTGCCAGCATTGGGGTTGGATGTGCACCTGGATCAGACCGATGCTTTGCGTGGGGTCGACAAGGTGCTGATGTACATCACGGGGCGCGAGCGAATTGACGGTTTGGGTTCTGTGAGCTTCGTGCCGGGGGCTTTGGCTGACCATCTCACGTCATATGGCGGCATCTTGGACGCAAGCCATGGGCAAATGACGGTGCTATCTTGGATAGAGGCGGGTGCGACAGCCAGTTACGGCACCACCAGTGAGCCCTGTGCGCACTTGCAAAAATTCCCGCATCCTCAAGCACTGTTGCTGTTTTATGCGGGCGGAGCGACAGCCATGGAGGCCTATTGGAAGAGTGTGCAGTGGCCGCAGCAGGGGCTGTTTGTTGGTGAGCCCCTGGCGGCACCGTTTGGTCGCTGAACCCCGGCTGATTTACAGCAGACCCAGGCGAACGCGCTGAGCAATCCACCACTTGCGCAATGGTGTCAACAGGATGCGTTCGTGCAGGATTCGGTCGCTGCTGACCTCGATCTCGTTGAGCAGACTCAATTGCATTTGCGTCAATGCAACCAAGGGCATCAGCTTTCGGCGCTCTGTGCGAGGCAATGGCTTCACTTGATCCAAGCCAAGTTGCAACTGGGCTCGGGCCTGTTCGCACAAGTCAGTCAACAAGCCGGCCCAATTGGCGCTGGCCATCGGGGCAGGCTTCGTTAATTCATGGGCACGCACATCGTGTTTTTGCAAGACATCCACGGGCACGTGAACCCAGCCTGCGCGGGCATCCTGACCTAGTCGAGCCAGTTGGTGAACTTGGCGCCAGCCCAGCCCCATTTGGCAAGCAGCCTCACGTGCTGCGGCTGAGTCGGCACCCAGCAGGACGGCGCAGCCTTCCGCGGCAGCGCAAGTTGTGCGGGTTTGGTGATGCTTGAGGACAGGGGCATCCAGCCAGCGTGTTTGATGGATCAGGTCAATCAAGCCATCAATTTGCATCAGCCACAGCGGCATGTCAGGTTTGGCTGGCGTGGAAGGGGCATGCTTTTGTGCCGCAAACAGTGACTGCGTGACTGGGTGCGTGGCTTGTCCTTTGGCTGCACATTCCACTTCGTTGCGCCACCAAACCAGCTTGGCCTCTGCCACGCCGGGGTCTTGCACGTTAAAAGGGATGGAGCTGACCTCATGCCACCAATGCCACCAATTTCGCAATGCGGGGCGGTTTTGGGGAGGGATCAGCGACAGAGCGTAGTACAGCGAACTGCCCGCAGGCGGAGTGGGGAGGCGAGATGTCATGACAGGTGTGCGAACAACAGGCGCTATTGTCCATGAGTTGAATTGACATCACGGATAACCCTGCATACATTACTGACCCGCGAGTCAGTTACGATGTCGCTTCGCTTCTTCAACAAAAATGAGTTTGGACATGACGAAAACACGCTGGCAAAAAGCTGCCAACTGGGCGGTAGTCTCTGCTGTGGTGCTGGCTATCTCTGCCTGCGGAAAGGCCCCGACCGCGGAGGCGCCAGTTCGCGCGGTGCGCACCTTGGTGCTGGCCGGTACCGGTGGCAAGCAAGCGCGTGATTTTTCGGCAGACATCCATGCACGAACCGAGTCCCGTTTGGGTTTTCGCGTGCCAGGCAAGGTCAGCAAGCGGCTGGTTGAGTTAGGCCAAGCTGTCAAAGAGGGGCAGGCCCTGGCCTTGCTGGACCCGCAAGACCTTCAGTTGGGTCAAGAGGCTGCTCGCGCAGGCGTGGCAGCAGCCGAGGCCAACGCGGCTCAAGCCAGTGCAGACCTGAAACGATTCACCGAATTGAAGGCGCAAGGCTTCATCAGTGCGGCTGAGTTGGAGCGCCACACCACCATGGCCAAAGCCGCAGAATCCGCCCTGCGTCAAGCCAAGGCTCAGGCCGGTGTGCAGGGCAACCAAACGGCTTACGCCGCCTTGACAGCTCCCGCATCGGGCGTGATCACGGCCGTGGATGTGGAGCCTGGTCAAGTTGTCAGCGCAGGTTTGCCCGTGCTGGTGTTGGCCCACGATGGTCCACGTGATGCTGTGTTTGCGGTGCCAGAAGGCCAAGCCCGGGCCATCCGAACCTTGGTTGGCAAGAAGGACGCGATCAAGGTCAAAGCATGGGGCTCGGATGAATCCGTTTCGGCGACGATTCGTGAAATGGCCGCCGCTGCAGACCCGGTGAGCCGTACCTTCCTGGTCAAGGCCGATGTGGGCCGCCAGGGCTTTGAATTAGGTCAAACCGCCAGTGTCTCGCTGATTGGTCCTGTTCACGCCAAAGATGGTGTGCGTGTGCCCGTTGAAGCCGTGGCCGAGCGCGACGGCAAATCCGTGGTCTGGGTTCTCGATGGTCAAACCTACACCGTTCAGCCACAGGTTGTGATCACGGCGGATGTCACTGGCGACGTGGTGCTGGTGGTGCAGGGCCTCAAGCCTGGTCAGGAAATCGTCACCGCAGGTGCGCATGTCTTGAGCCCTGGTCAAAAGGTGCGTCGTTACCAAGAGCCCGCCAAATCTGGCAGCAAGTCTTGATCGCTGAAGGAATTGGCTCGTGAGCACGCCTGATCAAAAAACTTCGGCCTCAAGCCGACAAAGCTTCAATGTGTCCCGCTGGGCGTTGGAGCACCCCTCGCTGACGCGCTACCTGATGGTGGTGCTGATGCTCTTGGGCCTGGTGTCCTACTTTCAGCTGGGACAAGACGAAGATCCGCCATTCGCCTTCCGCATGATGGTGGTGCGGGCTTACTGGCCTGGTGCATCTGCCACCGAAATGGCTGAACAGGTCACGGACAAGATCGAGCGCACATTGCAAGAAGTGCCATATGCCGATCGCATTCGCTCCTACACCAAGCCCGGCGAATCTCTGACGCTGTTGCAGGTGCGCGATTCGTCGCCGCCCAAAGAGATCCAGAACCTTTGGTATCAAGCGCGCAAAAAGGTTGGCGACATGCGTCACACCTTGCCGCAGGGCGTCTACGGCCCGTTCTTCAACGATGAATTCGGAGACGTTTACGGCTCCATCTATGCCTTGTCCGCAGACGGGTTCACCGAAGAAGAGCTCAGGCGGCACGCCGAGCGCGTCCGATCCACTTTGCTACGCGTTCCTAGCGTCGCCAAAGTCGAGCTGTTTGGCGTGCAGGCTGAAAAGGTCTTTGTCGAGATCCCTCAGCATCGCTTGGTGCAACTGGGTCTCGACATGAACCAGTTTATCGGCCAACTCAATGCCCAAAACGGGGTGGAGGGGGCGGGCATGTATGCCGGCCGTGCCAATAACGTGCAAATGCGTGTCGCTGGGGCGTTTACCTCGGTAGAGCAGTTGCGCCAGATGCCCATCCGTTTGATCAATCCGCAAACGGGGCAGGGCCGTAGCTTCAAGCTGGGCGACATTGGTGAAGTGCGGCGTGGCTATGAAACCCCAGCGTCGACCAAAGTGCGCCATCAAGGCAAGAGTGTGGTGGCCTTGGGCATTTCCATGGCCAAGGGGGGGGACATCATCGCCCTGGGTAAGCACCTCCAGGCCGAGGTTGAGCACATACGCGCTGAATTGCCCGTGGGCATCGAGCTGGATCAGGTTCAAAACCAACCCAAAGCCGTTTCAGACTCCGTGGGCGAGTTCGTCAAGGTCTTGATCGAAGCTGTGGTGGTGGTGTTGGCCGTCAGCTTCATCAGCCTGGGTCTGCACACCAAGCCACTGCGTTTGGATATCTGGCCGGGTATGGTCGTGGCCATCACCATTCCCCTGGTGCTGGCTGTCACCTTTTTGGTGATGTTCTATTGGGGCGTGGGGCTGCACAAGATCTCACTAGGGGCCTTGATCATCTCGCTGGGCTTGTTGGTGGACGACGCCATCATTGCCGTTGAAATGATGGTCCACAAGCTGGAAGATGGCTACGACAAGGTCAGCGCAGCCACTGCTGCGTATGACCTCACGGCCATGCCCATGTTGACGGGTACATTGATCACCGCTGTGGGCTTCCTGCCCATTGGTATGGCGCAATCAGGGGTGGGCGAGTACACCTATGCCATCTTCGCGGTCACAGCTGCTTCGCTGCTGATTTCGTGGATCGTGTCGGTTTATTTCGTGCCCTACCTGGGGCAGTGGTTGCTCAAGACCAAACCCAAAGTCACCGCCGAGCAAGACCTGTATGACACCCCGTTCTACACGCGCTTCAAAGCGTTGGTGAACTGGTGCGTGGAGCACCGTTGGATCACCATCGGCTTGACCACTGGCGCCTTGGTGATGGGTGTGGTGGGCATGTCCAAGGTGCAGCAACAGTTCTTCCCTGACTCCAGTCGGCCGGAACTGCTGGTGGACTTGTGGCTGGCTGAAGGCACGTCCTTTGAGTCGACCGAGGCCGTTGCCAAGCGATTTGAAGCGCGCATGATGAAAGAGCCTGGCGTCGCCACCGTGACGACATGGGTTGGCTCTGGCTTGCCACGTTTTTATCTGCCGATGGACCAGATCTTTCCGCAGAGCAACGTCAGCCAGGCCGTTGTCTTGCCGGTCGATGCGAAGACCCGCGAAGCCCTGCGTCAAAAGTTGCCAGAAATCCTGGCTGCCGAGTTCCCGGAAGCTCGTGGTCGCGTGAAACTGCTGCCGAACGGGCCGCCTGTGGCTTACCCGGTGCAATTCCGCATCGTGGGTGAGGATGTGGCCACGCTTCGCCACTGGTCTGAAGAGGCCAAAACGCTGTTGCGCGCCCATCCAGACATGGTTGGCGTCAATGACAACTGGAATGAGTCGATCAAATCGGTGCGACTGGAAGTGGATCAGGCCAAGGCCCGCGCCATGGGTGTGACCACCCAATCCATCGCACAAGCCACTCGGGTCTTGACCTCTGGCAGCACGATCGGCCAATTCCGTGATGGCGATCGCACCATTGAGATCGTTCTGAAGTCCCCACAATCGGAGCGCGAAACTTTGAGTTCATTGGCCAATGCCTATGTGCCCACCGCTTCTGGTCGCATGGTGCCGATCTTGCAGGTGGCGCACCCCGTGATGGCTTGGGAGCCAGGCGTCTTGTGGCGTGAGGGTCGACACTTTGCTGTCACGGTTCAGGGCGATGTGCGTGATGGCGTGCAAGGCCCAACCGTCAGCAAGGCTGTCTGGCCGCAAATGCAAGCGCTGCAAGCCAAGATGCCTTCCGGTTATCGCATCGAGTTGGCCGGCACGGTTGAAGAATCCAGTAAAGGGCAGGGCTCGATCTTCGTGAACGTGCCTGTGATGCTGTTCATCACCTTCACCCTGTTGATGCTGCAATTGCAAAGCTTCTCGCGCGCACTGCTGGTCTTCCTGACCGGTCCGATGGGCATTGTGGGTGTGGCGCTGGCGTTGCTGATCTCGGGTCGACCTTTCGGGTTCGTCGCGCTGTTGGGCGTGATTGCCTTGATGGGCATGATCATGCGCAACTCCGTGATCTTGATCGACCAGATCGAGCAAGATCGCTCGCAAGGCGTGCCGGCCTGGACGGCCATCGTGGATGCGGCGGTTCGTCGTTTCCGTCCGATCGTACTGACCGCAGCCGCTGCCGTGTTGGCCATGATCCCGCTGTCACGCAGCGTGTTCTGGGGTCCGATGGCCGTTGCTATCATGGGCGGCCTGATTGTGGCGACGGCTTTGACCTTGTTGGCGTTGCCAGCGATGTACGCTGCGTGGTTCCGAGTACGCAGAGATGCATGACTTGGTAAAAACTGGGCAAATGCCGAGCTAGAATCACAGATTCGACCAAATTGCCTTTTTGGGCGCCTTAAAACGCCCAAAACTTTTTTCTGGTCCATGCGCGGGTGGCGAAATTGGTAGACGCACCAGGTTTAGGTCCTGACGCCAGCAATGGTGTGGGGGTTCGAGTCCCCCCCCGCGCACCAGACCGTTTCTTTTAATTTCAAACTGAGAGTTCAGATCATGGCTGTCACCGTGGAGACCCTCGAGAAGCTGCAGCGACGTATCACTCTGTCGTTGCCTGCTGACGTCCTCAAGAACGAAGTCGATGCACGCCTGAAAAAGCTGGCCCGCACCGTCAAGGCCGACGGCTTCCGTCCAGGCAAAGTGCCCATGAACGTGGTCACTCAGCGTTACGGCTACTCCGTTCATTACGAAGTGATGAACGACAAGCTGGGCGAAGCATTCGCTCAAGCCGCAGCTGAAGCTCAAGTGCGTGTTGCTGGTGCTCCTAGCATCAGCGAAAAGCAAGGCGAGCCTGTTGAAGGTCAAGTTCAATTCGACGCCACTTTCGAAGTCTACCCAGACGTCACCATCGGTGACCTGTCTGCCGTTGAAATCGAACGTGTCAACGCTGAAGTGGACGACGCCGCCATCGACCGCACTGTTGAAATCCTGCGCAAGCAACGTCGTACGTTCGCTCAACGTCCAGCCGCCGAAGCCGCTGCTGACGGTGACCGCGTGACCATCGACTTCGAAGGCAAGATCGACGGCGTTCCTTTCGAGGGTGGCAAGGCTGAAGGCTTCCAGTTCCTGGTTGGCGAAGGTCAAATGCTCGAAGCCTTCGAAAAGGCTGTTCGCGGCATGAAGTCTGGCGAGTCCAAGACTTTCCCCCTGAAGTTCCCTGACGACTACCACGGCAAAGACGTGGCCGGCAAGGAAGCCGACTTCCTGGTGACCGTGCAAAAGATCGAAGCTCAGAACCTGCCTGAAGTGAACGAAGAGTTCATCAAGACATTGGGTCTGGCTGACGGTTCGCTGGAAACCCTGCGCGCTGACATCAAGAAGAACCTGGCTCGCGAAGTCAAGTTCCGCGTTGCGGCTCGCAACAAGTCTGCTGCCTTGGATGGCCTGCTGACCGTTGTCAACTTTGACCTGCCTAGCGCTTTGGTCGAAGCTGAAACCCAACGCCTGCTGGAAGGTGCTCGCGCCGATTTGAAGGCTCGTGGCATCAAGGACGCTGACAAGGCTCCGATCCCAGCCGAAATGTTCAAGCCTCAAGCTGAGCGCCGCGTGCGTTTGGGCCTGACTGTGGCTGAGTTGGTCAAGACCAACAACCTGCAAGCCAAGCCTGAGCAACTGCAAGCTCACATTGAAGAGCTGTCGCAAAGCTACGAGCAACCCGCACAAGTGGTGGCTTGGTACATGAGCGACCGTCAACGCATGGCTGAAGTCGAGGCCGTCGTGATCGAAGCCAACGTGGCAGAGTTCATCCTGTCCAAGGCCAAGATCAGCGACAAGTCCTTGGGCTTCGAAGAGCTGATGGGTCAACAAGGCGCTTAAGCCTTCAATTTGATCTGACTGGCCTGCAGCCGGTCTGAAGCACCTGCTAATCCCTCGGGAAGCAGGTGCTTTTTGTTTAGGGCAACCTTGTTTGTGCGTGCAAACAACGGAAAGACGACCAAGGTACTCCAACGCTTTTTCCGGCGTTCGACAAGGTCGATCTGGACGTCATAATCATTTCACACACAAAAACCGGCGTCCGGCTCAGGCGGGGCGCTTCCCTTGAAGGATGCACATGAGCGCACTGGAAACGCAAAACCTGGGCTTGGTCCCCATGGTTGTTGAACAATCGGGCCGTGGTGAGCGTGCCTATGACATCTACAGCCGCTTGTTGCGCGAGCGCGTGGTGTTTCTGGTTGGTCCCGTCAATGACCAGTCGGCCAACCTGGTTGTGGCGCAGCTTTTGTTCTTGGAGAGTGAAAACCCTGACAAGGATATCTCCCTGTACATCAATTCGCCAGGTGGTAGCGTGAGCGCTGGCATGTCGATTTTCGACACCATGCAGTTCATCAAGCCGAATGTGTCGACGCTTTGCATGGGGATGGCTGCATCTATGGGTGCCTTCCTTTTGGCTGCAGGCGAGAAGGGCAAGCGTTTTGCGCTGCCTAACTCCAAGATCATGATTCACCAACCTCTGGGCGGTGCACAAGGTCAGGCCACGGACATCGAAATCCACGCCCGCGAAATTTTGAAAACACGCGAACAACTCAACCGCATCCTGGCCGAACGCAGTGGCCAGTCGCTGGAGAAGATCCAGGCGGATACCGAGCGCGATTACTACATGTCGGCAGCGGAAGCTGCCACGTATGGACTCATCGACAAGGTGTTGGAAAAGCGCTAATAAAGCCGGTGGGGCGGCCGTTCTTCGGCGGGTTGTACCTAGCCCCATTTGACTTATTATCAGGATCCATACCTTGCCGACTCTTTGACAGGCCGCACCATGCCCGAGAAAAAAGGCTCATCTAGCGAAAAAATCTTGTACTGCTCTTTCTGCGGAAAGAGTCAGCACGAGGTTAAAAAGCTCATCGCCGGCCCGTCGGTCTTCATTTGCGACGAGTGCATCGAGCTGTGCAACGACATCATTCGTGATGAGGTCGCTGCTGAAGCCGAGCAATCCCGTCCAGCGAAGAGCGATCTGCCCACCCCACTGGAGATCAAGGAAAGTCTTGATCAATACGTGATCGGACAGGACACAGCCAAGCGCACCTTGTCTGTGGCTGTGTACAACCACTACAAGCGCCTCAAGCACATGGGCCACGGCGAAGGCAAAAAGCCTGACGTCGAACTGGCCAAGAGCAACATCTTGCTGATCGGGCCAACCGGCTCGGGCAAGACCTTGCTGGCCCAGACCTTGGCTCGCTTGCTGAACGTGCCCTTTGTGATTGCCGACGCCACCACCTTGACCGAAGCCGGTTATGTGGGTGAGGACGTTGAAAACATCATCCAAAAGCTGCTGCAAAACTGCAACTACGAAGTTGAAAAGGCGCAGCGCGGCATCGTTTACATCGACGAAATCGACAAGATCTCCCGCAAGTCGGACAACCCATCCATCACGCGTGACGTGTCGGGTGAGGGCGTTCAGCAAGCGCTGCTCAAGTTGATTGAAGGCACGATGGCGTCTGTGCCGCCTCAAGGTGGCCGCAAGCACCCCAATCAAGACTTCCTGCAGATCGACACGACGAACATCTTGTTCATCTGCGGTGGCGCTTTTGATGGTCTGGAAAAAATCATTCAAAACCGCTCGGTCAAATCAGGCATTGGTTTCAACGCCTCTGTCCAGACGAAGGACGAGCGCAAGGTCTCCGAGATCTTCCGCGAAGTCGAGCCAGAAGATTTGATCAAGTTCGGCATCATCCCTGAGTTGATCGGTCGTATGCCTGTGGTCGCAACCCTGGGTGAATTGACCGAAGACGCGTTGGTGCAAATTCTCACCGAACCCAAGAACGCCCTGGTCAAGCAGTATCAACAACTGTTGGCCATGGATGGCGTCGAGCTGGAAATTCGACCTGCAGCGCTGTCTGCCATCGCCCGCAAGGCTTTGGCTCGCAAGACAGGTGCGCGTGGGTTGCGCTCCTTGCTGGAGCTGTCACTGCTGGACACGATGTTCGAATTGCCAACGAAAGAAGGCGTGCAGAAGGTCGTGCTGGACGAGTCCACTATCGAGGAGAACGCCAAACCCTTATTGGTTTACCGGGAACAGGCTAAGGCCAGTGCTTAAGCAGACTTGAATAGAGTTCGCTCAGATGGGCACCGCTGAAAAACCCACCCAATTCGGTTTTTCCGGTGCCCTTGTGTTTTGTCCGTGAGTCCCCAACTGGGATTCAGAGAAAGTGAGCCACATCATGTCAGGACATCCCATTCTTCCCTCTGAACCGATTAACCTGCCACTGCTGCCCTTGCGCGACGTGGTGGTCTTTCCCCACATGGTGATTCCGCTGTTCGTTGGGCGCCCCAAGTCGATCAAGGCTTTGGAAGCTGCAATGGAAGCCGGACGTCAAATCATGCTGGTGGCCCAAAAAGCTGCGGGCAAGGACGAGCCTAAAGCCGAAGACATGTTCGACATCGGCTGCGTCTCCAGCATCTTGCAGATGCTGAAGCTGCCTGATGGCACCGTGAAGGTGCTGGTCGAAGGCGTGCAACGTGCCAACACATCGTCGATTGACGACAGCGGTGAGTTCTTCACGGCTGAAGTGGTGCCCGTGCAACCTGAAGGCCAGATCACGCCTGAGGTTGAAGCGCTGCGCCGTGCTGTGACCCAGCACTTTGACCAGTACGTCAAGCTCAACAAAAAGATCCCGCCCGAGATCCTCACATCGATCTCTGGTATTGATGATGCTGGCCGTTTGGCTGACACCATCGCCGCACATTTGCCGCTCAAGCTCGAGGCCAAGCAGGCTGTTTTGGACTTGTTCTCGGTGTCTCAGCGCTTGGAAAAGCTGCTGGAACAACTTGAGCATGAAGTTGACATCCTGCAAGTTGAAAAGCGCATCCGTGGCCGCGTCAAGCGCCAGATGGAGAAGTCTCAGCGCGAGTACTACCTGAACGAACAGGTCAAGGCCATCCAGAAAGAGCTGGGTGAAGGCGAAGAGGGCGCTGACATCGAAGAGCTGGCCAAGAAGGTCGAAGCCGCTCGCATGCCCAAAGAGGCACGCAAGAAGGTGGAAGGCGAGCTCAAGAAGCTGCGCCTGATGTCGCCCATGTCGGCTGAAGCCACTGTGGTGCGCAACTACATCGAGACCCTGGTCAACCTGCCCTGGAGCAAGAAGTCCAAGGTCAAGCATGACCTGACCAATGCCGAGCATGTGCTCAACGAAGAGCACTATGGCTTGGATAAGGTCAAGGAACGCATCCTTGAGTATCTTGCTGTTCAACAACGCGTTGACAAAGTCAAGGCACCGATCCTGTGCCTGGTTGGCCCTCCTGGCGTGGGCAAGACCTCGCTGGGTCAGTCGATCGCCCGTGCTACTGGTCGCAAGTTCGTTCGCATGGCCTTGGGTGGCGTGCGCGACGAGGCTGAGATCCGTGGTCACCGCCGTACCTACATTGGCTCGATGCCCGGTAAGGTGCTGCAGAGCCTGAGCAAGGTCGGCGTGCGCAACCCGCTGTTCCTGCTGGACGAGATCGACAAGTTGGGCATGGACTTCCGTGGTGACCCTTCATCGGCGCTGCTGGAAGTGCTCGACCCTGAGCAAAACCACACCTTTGGTGACCATTACATCGAGGTCGATTTCGACTTGTCGGATGTGATGTTCGTGGCCACA
>JBDKHX010000015.1:0-10994 GCA_039797415.1 Pseudomonadota bacterium
TGATCGATTTCTCGGGCCGTCCTGGCCTGCACATCGACATCCCCTTTACCTCGGGCAGCATCGGTGCGTTTGACACCCAGCTGACCTACGAATTCTTCCAAGGCTTTGTCAACCACGCTGGTGTCACACTGCACATTGACAACCTCAAGGGTGTCAATGCGCACCACCAATGCGAAACCGTGTTCAAGGCCTTTGCACGTGCATTGCGTGCAGCCCTGGAGCGCGATCCCCGCATGGCTGGCGTGATCCCGTCGACCAAGGGCTCCCTGTGAGTCTGCCTGTCTGTGATGCTTTCTTTTTGACTCTATGAGCCAGACATCTACAGTGGCCGTGATTGACTACGGCATGGGCAACTTGCGTTCTGTGTCGCAAGCGGTTGAACACGCGGCCAAAGATCTGAACCTCAAGGTGGTGGTCACCAATGACCCCGCCGTGGTGCGTTCTGCCGAACGCGTGGTTTTGCCAGGGCAGGGCGCCATGCGCGACTGCATGCGCGAACTGCGTGAAGCACACGGTGGTGATTTGCTGGGCGCCGTGTTGGATGCCGCAGCGAACAAACCCCTGATGGGCGTGTGTGTCGGCATGCAAATGCTGCTCAACCATTCTGAAGAGCAAGACACCCCGGGCTTGGGTCTGATCCCTGGCAAGGTGATCAAATTCCGCCTGGATGGCATGAAACAACCCGATGGCAGCCGCTACAAGGTGCCGCAGATGGGTTGGAACCAGGTGGCCCAGGCGCGCCACGCTGGCATCTGGGGCGGTCAGCCTCACCCTGTGTGGTCCGGCATTCCGGACAACAGTTATTTTTACTTCGTACACAGTTATCACGCCGTGGTGGACAATCCCCAGCACAGCGCTGGTGAAACTGAGTACGGCGTTCGCTTTACCTGCGTCGTGGCAAGAGATAACATTTTTGCCACGCAATTCCACCCCGAGAAGAGTGCGGAACACGGCCTGGCCCTGTATCGCAACTTCTTGTTGTGGAAGCCCTAAATCCTTCATCGATTCCCCACACCTGTAGCAACCATATGCTGCTGATTCCTGCGATTGACCTGAAAGACGGCAAATGCGTCCGCCTCAAGCAAGGCGATATGAATGACTCCACCACCTTTGGTGAGGACCCGGCCGCCATGGCGCGCCGCTGGTTGGATGCGGGCGCCAGACGCTTGCATCTGGTGGACTTGAACGGTGCGTTTGCAGGTAAACCTGTGAACGAAGCCGCCATCAAGTCCATCATCAAAGAGGTTGGCGGTGACATCCCGGTGCAACTGGGCGGTGGCATTCGTGATCTCGACACGATTGAACGCTACCTGGACGACGGCCTGCGCTACGTCATCATCGGCACGGCTGCGGTCAAAAACCCAGGCTTCCTGCGGGATGCTTGCAGTGCTTTCGGTGGTCACATCATCGTCGGCCTGGATGCCAAGGACGGCAAAGTGGCGACCGACGGTTGGAGCAAGCTCTCTGGCCATGAAGTCGTCGACCTGGCCAAAAAGTTTGAAGACTACGGCGTTGAAAGCGTGATCTACACGGACATCGGCCGTGATGGCATGCTGTCTGGCGTCAACATCGAAGCCACGGTGAAGCTGGCCCAATCCCTGACCATTCCCGTCATCGCATCGGGTGGCCTGTCCAACATCGCCAACATTGAAGCGCTGTGCGCAGTCGAGCCTGAAGGCGTGGAAGGCGTGATCTGTGGTCGCGCCATCTACACCGGCGACTTGGACTTCACAGCGGCCCAGGTTCGCGCTGACGAACTCAACGGCAAGGGCTGATCAACCGTGCTGGCCAAACGCATCATTCCCTGCTTGGACGTCACAGGCGGGCGAGTAGTCAAAGGTGTCAACTTCGTCGAGTTGCGTGATGCTGGCGATCCCGTCGAGATCGCTGCGCGCTACAACGACCAGGGCGCCGATGAGCTGACCTTTCTGGACATCACCGCGACCAGCGATGGCCGCGACATGATCCTGCACATCATCGAGGCCGTCGCCAGTCAGGTGTTCATTCCCCTGACCGTGGGTGGCGGTGTGCGTACGGTGGAAGACGTACGCCGTCTGCTCAATGCCGGTGCCGACAAGGTCAGCTTCAACTCTGCTGCGTTGGCCAACCCGCCTGTCATCCGCGAAGCCTCTGACCGTTATGGTTCGCAGTGCATCGTGGTGGCCATTGATGCCAAGCGTCGTCAAGGCGATGATCTGGCCGCTCGTGGCCCGGGCTGGGACGTTTACAGCCATGGTGGCCGCAAGAATGTGGGCCTGGATGCTGTAGCTTGGGCTACGCAGATGGCCGAACATGGCGCCGGTGAAATCCTGCTGACCAGCATGGACCGCGATGGCACCAAGTCTGGGTTCGATCTCGAGTTGACCCGTGCGGTGAGTGATGCCGTAGGCGTGCCCGTGATCGCCTCGGGTGGCGTGGGCAACCTCGATCACCTGGCCGATGGTGTGCAGCAGGGCGGGGCGGATGCCGTGCTGGCTGCCAGCATCTTCCACTACGGCGAATACACCGTGGCCCAAGCCAAAGCCTTGATGGCCCAACGTGGTATCCCCGTGCGGATCTGATATCGGCTGTCCAGCGCCTTCAGTGGCCACCAAAAATTTTAGGGCTCTCAGTTTTGAAACTGGGGGCCCTTTTTACATCGTGATGATCTTCACAACAAGCGGGTAGCTACCGGGCAATAGGCATTTCCGAATTTGCAAGATCGGCGTAACCTGCAGGCATCGATTGAAATGTTCGTGTTCCGGAAAGGATCAGGTCATGCCCCAAGCCAATCGTTTCAAGCCGCTGCAGTTGTTGGACCTGGATCAGGCGCCTCATCTGCCCAGGGTCACGCGTACCGCAGAGCCCCATCACCCGGCATTGAGCCTGCTCACCGATTTGCACCAAAGCCCTTGTGTCGTGGCCAGTGAGCGCGACGGGGTGGCGCAAACCATGCACCTGATGATGCGAGCGGGTGTGCGCATGGTGTTTGTGGCTGGCGCGGACGGCAATCTGGTCGGTATGGTCACGGCTGAAGACATTCAGGGCGAGCGCCCTGTGGTTCGGGCTTCCAGTCAGCACATTGCCATGAGCGAATTGACACTGGCTGACGTCATGGTGCCGGTTGGCTCATGGGATGCGGTCGATCTGACCCAGGTTCGCACGGCTCGCTTGGGTGACATTGCCGAAACCTTGCACGAGAACAACTTGCTCTACTTGCTGGTAACGCAAGCCAAGAACGGCCAAACATTCTTGCGAGGGCTGTTCTCGGCGCGTCGCTTAGAGATGGCCATGCGCCAACCGATCCAGCCTGATCTGCATTCGCGCACGTTTGCTGAATTGGAATCGGTCTTGGCTCACTGACGGGCGCGTTGTCATCGACACGCCGCCTCAGGCGGGGTTGTCGATGTCGATGAACTCGTGTTCCAAGGCAAAGTCATGGGCAACCTTCTTGCCCAGCGCTTGCGCACCGTAGCGTTCACTGGCGTGGTGACCGCAGGCCAGGTAAGCCACGCCCGTTTCTCTGGCGTAGTGGGCTTGAGGCTCAGAGATTTCACCGGTCATGAATGCGTCGGCACCGGCGGCAATCGCAGCTTCAAAGTAACTTTGAGCTCCACCACTGCACCAGGCAATCCGTTTGATGGCGCGTCCATCTCCTGGGACAACCGTTGGTACGCGGCCAAGCGATTCCGTCAGCATCTGGCTCAACCCCTGCAATTCAAGCCCTTCTGGGGCATCGCCAATGCAACCCAGATCTTGTTCGCCAAATCGCAGGTCGGCAGCCAAACCAAGCCGCTTGGCCCACTGCACGTTGTTGCCAAGGGTTGGGTGGGCATCCAGGGGCAGGTGGTAGGCAAACAGATTGATGTCGTGCGCCATCAGGGCTGCAACCCGCTTTTTCATCCACCCGGTCAGGCGTCCGTCTTGACCTCGCCAAAATAAACCGTGATGAACAATGATGGCATCTGCTTGGGAGTGAATGGCCGCCTGAATCAGGTCCATGCTGGCCGTCACCCCACTGACAATCTTGCGAATCGTCGGTTTGCCCTCAACTTGCAAACCGTTCGGCCCATAATCCTTGAATCGTGACACTTCAAGTAGGCTATCGAGGTGTCGGTCCAATGCGTTTCGTTCTATCACGGCAGTCCCCTTCGTGGGCAGTGACATTCACATGCGTAAAGTTTGGTTGATTTTCTCGCAGACCGCCACCGTGGCGATGGCAGTGTTGTTCGTGGTTGCCACATTCAAGCCACAGTGGCTGCAAAGTGCCACGTGGCGACCGGCGCTGCCCGGGCCTACCGTGGCCACAGCGCCTGCTGTGACCACATCCAGTGGCCGCTCTGTTTCCGGTGTGATTCCGCAGTCCGGATTTGCTGATGCGGCCAAACGAGCTGCCCCCACCGTGGTCAGCGTGGTGACCAATGCATCGCCCGTTCGTAATCAACGTGGGGATCGGTGGTTCCGCTATTTTTTCGGTGATCAACAAGGCCAAGCCCAGTCCGGGGTGGGGTCTGGGGTGATCGTGTCGCCCGAAGGCTATGTCTTGACCAATAACCATGTGGTCGATCACATGGATGACATCGAAGTCATCCTGACCGATGGGCGCAAAACACAAGCCAAGGTCATCGGGACCGATCCTGAAACCGACTTGGCTGTTTTGAAGGTCGATCTTGATCGCTTGCCCACCATCACTTTTGGCAATTCAGACAGTTTGCTGGTCGGTGATGCTGTGCTGGCCATCGGCAACCCATTTGGCGTGGGGCAAACCGTCACAGCTGGTATCGTCAGTGCCTTGGGGCGAGACCAGTTGGGGATTAGCACCTTTGAGAACTTCATTCAAACCGATGCGGCCATCAACCCTGGCAATTCAGGTGGCGCCTTGGTGGATGCTCAGGGCAATCTGGTTGGCATCAACAGTGCCATCTATTCCCGCTCCGGCGGTAGCCTGGGAATTGGTTTTGCCATTCCGGTTTCAGTCGCCCGTCAGGTGATGGAAAGCCTGATCAAAGAAGGGCAGGTGACCCGCGGCTGGATTGGGGTTGAGCCACGTGACTTGACGCCTGAAATCGCCGAGACGTTCAGCCTGCCCATCAAGGAAGGCGTGCTCATCACGGGCGTTTTGCACAACGGGCCAGCGGCTTTGGGTGGCATTCGTCCGGGCGATGTGGTCACGCAAGTGGGTGCTGTGCGTGTGGCCAATACCGCGCAACTGCTCAATGCTGTGGCTGCCTTGCCACCAGGCCATGCGGCACCGATCAAGGTGCAGCGAGGCAACGATGCCATGAGCTTGTCTGTGGTCGTGGCCAAACGCCCCAAGGCGCAAGTGCAACCCCGTCAGCAAGAAGAGTGATGGGAATGATGGGGTGAGGCCCTGAAAGCAAAGAAGCAGCCTGAGAGGCTGCTTCTTTTTTATCTGCTGGCCGATTCGGTGTCGGGCGCTTGTGTGTGTTTCACAAACAGCACCGAAGCCCAGATGCCGACTTCATACAGCAGGCACATCGGGATGGCCAAAGCCAGTTGGGACACCACGTCAGGCGGGGTGACGACGGCCGCAATCACAAACGCGATCACGATGAAATAACTGCGGAACGCCTTGAATTTTTCAACCGTCACGATGCCCATGCGAGCCAGGATCACCAGCACCACAGGTACCTCGAAGGCGGCACCGAACGCCAGGAACATGTTCAGCACAAAGCTCAGGTAGGCCTCAATGTCTGGTGCCGCCGTGATGCTTTTGGGGGCAAAGCTCTGAATGAAGGCAAACACTTTGCCAAACACAAAGAAGTAGCAAAACGCCACGCCTGAGAAAAACAGCAAGGTGCTGGAGATGATCAAGGGCATCACCAGACGTTTTTCGTGGGTATACAGACCTGGTGCCACAAAGGCCCACACCTGGTACAGCACCACAGGCAGGGCCAGCATGAAGGCCGCCAGCATGGTCACCTTGATGGGCACCATGAACGGGGAGATCGGGTTGGTGGCGATCAGGGTGCCGCCTTTTGGCAGGTTGGCCACCAGGGGTTGAGCCAACCAGTCATAAAGGGTCGCAGGGCCTGGGTACAAGGCCAAAATCAGGAACACCACCCCAATGGCAATGAAGGCTTTGACCAAACGGTCTCGCAATTCGACCAAATGGGCAATGAAGGGTTGTTCCGAGCCTCCAGGCTCTTCAGATCCGTTGGGTGTGGCGCTCACAGGTGGTCTTCAAGTGCGGGGGATGTTGGGGCGGAAGCGTGCAACCCGTGCTGCACCGGATTGGGCATGGCGACGAAGACCATGTTTTTGCTTGTACCAAAGAGGCGTGGCGCCCCGTTTGAGTCGCCAGTTCTTGCGCACCGGGGTACCGGTGCTGTAGTAGGGGGCGTGTTCGTCATTGAAGCTGCCGTAACGGCTGGCCATCTCGTTGTCTGACTCGTAGATGCTGTGTGCGGCCTCGTTGAGGCTGCTGGACACGTCCTGATTGAGGTCGCGAGCAGCGTCCTCAATGCCGGATTTCATCTTTTTGAGCTCTTCCACTTCCATGGTCCGGTTGACCTCGGATTGGACTTGCGAGACGTAGCGCTGTGCTTTGCCGACCAAAACCCCCACCGTGCGAGCCACACGGGGCAGTTTTTCGGGGCCAATGACGATCAGGGCCACGGCCCCGATGATCGCCAGTTTGTCGATGCCAAAGTCAATCACGGATCAGGACTTGGTCTTGGCGTCAACGTCAACGGTGTTCGCGTCATGGCGAGCCGCATTGGTGACTTGTTGCTGGGCGGCCGGTGTGGCCGTACCGTCTTCACCCTTCATGCCGTCCTTGAAGCCTTTGACAGCAGACCCCAGATCGGAGCCAACGTTCTTGAGCTTCTTGGTACCAAACACCATCACCACGATGACCAGCACGATCAGCCAGTGCCAGATGCTAAAGGAACCCATGTTCAGTACTCCAGTCAATTTTGCAGTTCAAAAATCGCGTTGAGGTGCACCTCAACATCTCGCCACTCTAAACCGATTGCGTGGCAGTTGTATGGCATATCGATATCGGTTCAAGTTACAAGCAAGTGTCTTGCCAGGCTTTGTCTGGCCTTACTTTGCTGTGCGCGAGGCAAATTCTTCCAGCCCAGACAAGCCCTCGCGGCGAGCCAGTTCGGCCACCACATCCTGAGGGCTCAAGCCCAAATGAGACATGGCCACCATGGAATGGAACCACAAATCGGCCAACTCTCCCACTAGGGCCTTTCGGTTGGCATCGGATGCGTGAGCAGCCATGTCTTTGGCAGCAATGACGGCTTCGGTGGCTTCCTCACCCACTTTTTTCAAAATGGTGTCGGTGCCCTTGTGAAACAGGCGCGCCACATAGCTTTTGTCTGGGTCGCCGCCTTTACGTGATTCGATCACGTCGGCCAGCCTGGCCAGCACGTCCAGGGTGTTGGAGGTCGGTGCGCTCATGGTGCTTACTTGTAGATGGTGTCGGGGTTTTTCAAGACCGGATCAACCGGTTGCCATTGCCCGTTTTCATATCGGCTGAAAAAACAACTGTGACGGCCTGTGTGGCATGCGATGCCAGGCTCGTGTCCCAATTGCGTGATCTTGAGCAACAGCACGTCGTTGTCGCAATCCATCCGGATTTCGTGAACCTTCTGGATGTGGCCGGATTCTTCGCCCTTGTGCCACAACTTGCGGCGGGAGCGGCTCCAGTACACCGCTTCACCTCTTTCGGCTGTCAAAGCCAGGGCGTCGCGGTTCATCCAGGCAAACATCAGCACATCGCCGGTGCTGGCTTCTTGGGCGATCACGGGTACCAGCCCGTTTTCGTCCCAGCGAATGTCATCTAACCAAGTCATGCCGGGAGTGTAGCAACCGGTGGGGGTGGTCGAGGGGCGACAGACCTGTTTGCGTTCGGTGGACAATGTCAGAACCTGCACATTCTTTGATTCAACACCACCATGTCCGCATTGCAAGCCCCGATTGGTTTGGCCTTCACCATGGGCGACGCTTGCGGCATCGGCCCGGAAATTTTGGTCAAGCTGTGGGCTCAAGCGCTGCCAACAGGTCTGGTGATCGGTTCGCCTGAGGTGATGCAGCGGGCGCGGTCATTTGTGGCACCCAATTGGCAAGGCGAGCCCCTGCCCGAAATCGTGGCCTTGACTCATCCTGCTCAATGGCGCGAATTGCCTGAGGGCGTGATGGGGGTCTGGGCTCCACCGGGCATGCCGGTGGGCTTGTTGGATGCGCCAATCGGTCAGATCGATCGTCGGGCAGGCTTGGCTGCCGCCGCGTCCATTCGTGCTGCTGTGCGGCTGGCGCAACAGGGGGAGGTGGGCGCCATCGTCACGGCACCCCTGCACAAAGAGGCGCTGGCGTTGGCGGGGGAGTCCTATCCGGGCCACACCGAGCTATTGCAAGCCGAGGGCAGCCTGCCGGGTCAGCCGCCAGCGCCGGTGCGCATGATGTTGATGAATGACCAGCTCAAAACAGTGCTGGTCACCATTCATGTGGGACTACGCCAAGCCATTGATCAGGTGACGTTGGATGCTGTGCTGGAAACCATTCAGATCACACACCGCAGCGCCCAGCAGTGGGGGCTAAATCACCCCCGGATTGCCGTGGCCGGCTTGAACCCTCATGCGGGAGAGGGGGGGCTGTTTGGTGATGAAGAAATCCGCATCATCGGCCCTGCGATCGAAGCCGCTCAAAAGCTCGGAATCCAGGCCAGCGGGCCATTTGCGCCTGACACGATTTTCATGCGTGCTCGTCATGCACCAGACCATCCGGGCGAATTTGATGTCGTGGTGGCCATGTATCACGACCAGGGACTCATTCCCGTGAAGTACATGGGCTTGGACCACGGGGTGAATGTGACCCTGGGTTTGCCTTTTGTTCGTACCAGTCCGGATCACGGTACGGCCTTTGATCTGGCGGGTACGGGCAAAGCCGATGCGTCCAGCATGCATCAAGCCATGCGCATGGCTTTGCAGCTTCTGGCGGGGCGCACTGCTTCAGGCGGCTGATTTTTTGGGCGCAGCCAGCGCGGCGAGTTGACGTCGTGCCCGCACGGTGGCGCGTTCGATCAACTCAGATTGCTCGTAGGCTTTGAAGCGGCCTGATTCGCACATCTTGGCCAGGGTTCGGCCTGTGAGCGAAATGGTCTGTTTGTGCATGTGATGGCCTTGGGTGAAGATGAAGAACGAACGTCCTTCACTCACCCATGTCAGGCGCACCTTTTTCCACTGACTTTGCATCAGCATCTGATACGCCGTGCCCTTTTGAATGTGGTGCACCAGCTGAATCCCCGCGGTCGGCGGCGGAGGAATATCCAGATTGATGTCCAGCTCGGACAAAGATGGGTCGGCCTCGGCACCGATGTCCAGGTTGATGTCCAGATCGCCATCAATGGTGATGGCCGTTTCATGAACAAAACCGGCTTGCTGCACCTCATCTGGCGACAGCGCGGTGACCACCGTCAACAATGGCGGAGAAGACAAATTCTCCAACGACGAGGGCAGGGGGTCGTTGGCTGCCTCCTCGCGTGACGGAATGGGCAGTTGCTCGACCTTGTTGAGCGCATGCTCTTGCAGCCGCTGCGTCAACTCATGTTGAGGTTCGGCTTTCAGGCAGGTCGCATGGGTGGGCAGCAGTTGTGCAAAAAACTCTTTCTTGGCGTCGTCAGACCACTGGATCAAGGCTAGACCTTCATTGAGGTCCTTCATCAATCGGGGCAAGCGCAGCAAGAACTCTTTACGCAGTTGTGGGCTGCCTTTGGGCTGCACGCTGGACACCAAGTCGTGTCCGGCCTTGCGCATGCGGACGGCCAAATCTGATTGGGCACCGTCTCGGGCCGAAGCCATGACCTGAACCTGGCTCCAGATCTGCGACAGAAAGTCCCGCACGAAGTCGGGCATCTCGATGTCTGCCAACTCCTTGCGCAAGATCTGCATGTAGCGCTGTTGCACACGCAGATCGGCTTCCTTGTTGTTCAGCAACGCGGCTACTGCGGCGTGCTCGGCTGCGTCTCGCTCGGTCTCGACTTCCGTGAACGATTCCAGCTCCTTGAGCTTGGTCTCGTAGAGATCCATCTTGTCAAAATCACCGTCAACGATGTCGTTGACCAGCGACGTGATGTGCTCGATGAATGACTTGCCAGGGCCAGAATCGTGGCTTTCGAATGAGGTAGCCAAAGAGGCCACTTTGTTCACGAAGCGCCGGACAGGGTGCTTGCGTGAGTTGAAAAACGTCATGTCGCCCAAAGCAACACGGAGCACCGGCATCTGCAAACGTGCAATTTGCCGCGCCGCTTCTGGCGGAACCTTCGGGTCTGACAAAACCTGGTCGAACAAGGCCGCCACGATGTCGATGACCATTTGGTCGATCGCTGCACCGCCACTGGCGCGGACCAGTTCATCCCGGTGTGCTCGAATCAGGTTTGGGGCCATCAGCGGGCCGGCGAAGCCTGCACCTGCCATGCCACCAGCGGCCATGCCTGCTTGGCTGATGGCATCCATGTCCATGGCCATGCCGGCTTGCATGGTGGATGACCAATCAACCTGGGCACCTTGCTGGCTCAACTGCCGCAGCAAGTTCTGAAAGTCGGGTGTGATGGGGGCAAAGTGGCCTGGGGCTCCGCCACCCGAGCGCAGTCCCATCGGAGCTGGGCCATCTGCGTGTGAGCCCGGAACGCTCATGCCGAACATTTCGCTCAAAGCTTGGGCTGCTCTGAAGTGCGTTTCGCGGTTGACGGGGCCGTAACCGACCGAGTTGCCGAACCCTGGGTTTTGCAGTTGCCCCGGTGCGGTTGCTTGGCCAGATTGGCCATTCCAGCCGCTGGTTTGCGTGGTGGGGGCGCCGTCATTCAACCCGGCCGGACGGGTTGCGATTTGATCTTGGGTGGACGAATTGGCGCGTGTTCGTTGAACAGACAGCGCTTGGGGTTGAATCCCCATGCGCTTGAGTTCTTGCGTTGTTTGATCGTAGGCTTGGCTCAGTTGGGTCGACAGTTGCCGGCCCACGTGCTGCACGATCAAATTGGTCACGTG
>JBDKHX010000016.1:0-10921 GCA_039797415.1 Pseudomonadota bacterium
AACCATTCTTTGGCAGTGCCTGGCAGGCCGTCAGCCGTCCAGTAGCTGCGCTTGTTCTTGGTAGGTGGGTTGATCACACCGGCGATGTGACCCGACGCACCCAGCACAAATTTGATCGGGCCTTGCAAGACCTTGGTGGTGCCGTAGGCACTTTGCCAAGGCACGATGTGGTCTTCACGCGAGGCGTAGACGAAGGTGGGCAGATCCAGCAAGCGCATGTCCAGCGGTTGGCCACACACCGTCACGGCACCGGGCTTGCACAGCTTGTTTTCCAGGTAGGTGTTGCGCAGGTACCAGGTGTACATCGGGCCTGGCAAGTTGGTGCTGTCGCTGTTCCAGTACAGCAGGTCGAACGCGGGAGGCGTTTCGCCCTTGAGGTAGTTGCCCACCACGTAGTTCCAGACCAGGTCATTGGCACGCAGGAACGAGAAGGTTGCAGCCAACTCGTTACCGCGCATCAGGCCACCTTGTTGCGGGCTGAGTGTGCCGATGGTCATTTCACGCATCTGCACCATGGCTTCGTCGATGAAGATGTCCAGCGTGCCGGTCTCGGTGAAGTCCAGGAAGGTGGTCAGCAAGGTCATGCTGGCAGCAGGCTTTTCGCCACGGCCAGCCAACACGGCCAATGCGGTAGCCAGCAAGGTGCCGCCCACGCAGAAGCCCAGGGTGTTGATTTGGTCTGAACCCGTGATTTCACGTGTCGTGTTGATCGCCTTGATCACGCCATGCTCGATGTAGTCATCCCAGCCAGATTTGGCCAGGGAGTCATCGGCATTGACCCAACTGAGCATGAACACGCGATGGCCCTGCGACAACAGGTAACGCACCACGGAGTTGTCGGGCTGCAAGTCCAGGATGTAGAACTTGTTGATCGCGGGTGGCACGAACATGAACGGCACCGCATGCACCTTGGGTGTCAGCGGCACGTATTCGATCAACTGGAAGTACTCGTTCTCGAAGACCACAGAGCCTTCGGTGGTGGCCACGTTCTTGCCCACCTCAAAGACGCTCTCGTCCGTCAGAGACATGTGACCTTGCTTGAGGTCATTGAGCAGCAGTTGCATGCCTTGGGTCAGGCTTTCACCGCGCGTTTCAACGGCCTTTTTCTGAACTTCTGGGTTCAGCGCCAGGAAGTTGGCAGGCGAAGCGGCATCAACCCATTGCTGCACGGCAAAGCGCACGCGTTCGCGCGCCTTTTCTTCGCCCTGCAAAGAATCAGCCATGCGCTGCAATGTGCGGGCATTGAGCAAGTACATCGAAGCCAGGAAGGCGCTTCCTGGGTTGCTGGCCCATTCAGGGGCAGCAAAGCGACGGTCCTTGGGAGCCAGTTGCTCGGGCTTCTCCAAGGCGCTGTTCCACAGTTCAGTGGCTTGCTTCAGGTACTCTTCTTGAATGGCCTTCATGTTGGTTGGGTCAACCGACAAAGCAGCCATCGACTTGAGCGTCGAACCCAGGCTTTGGCCCATGGCCTCGACCGCATGGGAGATTGGGTTGCTCAGCATCTTGCTGCCAGCCGCGCCACCCATTTGTTCTTTGGCTGAAGCCATCCACTTTTGCAGCGCTTCAGGGATGCCTGCGGACATGGAAGCCATGCCAGGGATGTTCATATCCAGACCGGGAATCTGCATGCCGGGCATGTTTAGACCAGGGATCTTGAAGGCGCCAAACAAAGAAGCATTGGCAGCGTCTGCCGCTTCAGAGGCCTTGGCAGACTGCGCCGCCGACTCTTGAGACTGAGAGGCCTCGGCCTGCTTGGCGGAAGCTGTCGATGCACCTTTTTTGGGCGCGGCACGAGACACGGTGGCTTTTTTGGCGGGCGCTGCCTTGCGGGCGGTCTTTTTAGCCGCGGCGGATGGGGTTGAAACGTCTTCAGCCGCAGTCAAAGAAAGTTGCGAATCAGCATTACGCTTAGCCGCGGCGCTCTTGGCGCGCGACTGTTGAGAACCAGCCATAAGTCTCCTCAGTGAACATCTTGAAATTTGTCGGTCATGCCATGATGACGCGGTCATGTGACATATTCTGACGGGACAACTTTCTTTCTCCTTGACCTGAGATCACAGAATTGCAACCAATTCAACATCACGCCAACGGTCGTGATGACTGAGACCTCAACAACGACAAAGCAATGCCCGGGCCAGACCTATTGCCACCGAAACGCTTTGAAACAAATTTCCAAAACCAGAACCTTTGATCCTGGGACGAGTCAAGGGACTTGTCTGCGGTACTTGCCCTAATCGGAAAATAGACAAATGTGGATTGTTGCCATTGCCTGGATGTATGTGGCCTTGATGATGGCCATGGCCGAGGCAACTGCCTCCAACGGCACCATCCTCGGTGCCATCGTGACCTTTATCTTTTATGGGGTGCTGCCAGCTTCCCTGGTGATGTACCTGCTGAGCACCCCTGCCCGGCGTCGGGCCCGCTTAGCCGCTGAGGCACAGGCAGACGCTCAGGCCCGTGCTGAGGCTCCATCTGATACGACAGCGTCAGCGCAGCCAGATGCAGGCAGCTTGCCGGCCGGTGACCCGGTCGCGGCGGAACGAAAAGAACCGTGAGGCATCACTGGCGGTACACCACAGCCCCCCGTGAATGCGCTGCAGCCCCAAGGCTTGCAGACGATCACGCGCCAGGCCCGGCAAATCTGCCAACCAACGTGGCAGCCCGTCTTCAGCCTGTCGGTTGAACCTGAATCTGGGGGCGACTTGCCCCGACGACAGGTCCGGATCCACGCCAAACCCCTTGAGCACATCGGCGCCCACCTCAAATTGCGTGGGACCAATGCAGGGGCCCAGCCAGGCGACCAAATCCGAAGGTTCGCACCCGGCTGCCGAACTCAGGGCCTGTACGCCAGACTCCAAAATGCCGCGCCCCGCCATCGATCCGGCCCCGGCCAAACCGCGCCATCCAGCGTGTAGTGCGGCGACACCTCGCCCCTCGGGTGCCGCCAAGAGAACGGGCAGGCAATCCGCCACCATCACTGTGCAAATCACGCCAGGCTCTGTGGTCAGACTGCCATCCGCGTCCAGCAAGGTCGAGGATCTGGCCATCTCGGGCGTGGCCCGAACCACCACATTGCCGTGGACCTGATTGAGCCACAGGGCTGGCATCCCCAAATAGGATTGCAATTGATCGCGGTTGGCTTGAACAGCCAAGGCGTCATCACCCACGTGTGTACCCAGGTTGAACCCGTCATAAGGTACTGGGCTATGTGACCACTCAGAACCCACTGATCGCGCCGTCATGATCGCCCCAACCGCCGAGCCCAAATCTGGCACCAGCCAGTCCAAAGGCATGGCGGCATGCGCCTGGGCAGGTGCCGAGCCACGAGCGTGAACTAGGGAGGAATCCGAACCGAGGGATGGAGGCATGACGAGGGCTCAAGCTATGATCGCGGCCCGATGCTACATCGTCTGCCCAGTTCAGCGCTGCCCCCTTTGTCCCGCCGCGATGCGCGTCACGGCGGCCAGGGGCGCGTGCCCGTTCAAACCTCGACCCGGCAATGGCTATCCGCCCCCGGCTCCTTGACGGCACGCTTGCGTCAACACGGCACCGTCAAGGTTCAAGTGCTCCGGCAAGGTCACCAAGCCTTGTGGCCTCAAGAGCAACAGGCCATTGGCACCCGCTGCGGCCATGTCCGAGAAGTGATCCTGACCATTGACGGGCGGCCAGCGGTTTGGGCGCGCAGTGTGACCAGCGCCCGAGGGCTCAAAGGCCCATGGCGTGCGCTCAAGGGCTTGGGCGCACGGCCCTTGGCTGAATTGTTGTTTGAACACCGCGGCGTCAAGCGCGACCCACTGCAGGGCGCCCGATTGGCCAGCCACAGCCCTGCACATGGCCACTTGAAGCGTGAATGGCTGGCGCTGACACACGCACAGCCAGGGACAAGGGCCGACGCCCCTCCTGCGCCGGCATGGAGTCGGCGCTCCGTTTTTTGGCACAAAGGCCAGGCGCTACAGGTGATGGAATGCTTTGCCCCTTGGGTCCTGCCCCTGTCCGCCCGGCAAGCCCGCGCGTGATGCCCTACACTGGCAAACATGCTGTTTTCCCGTCGCATCGAGCACTGCCAGGTTTGTGGCACAGCGGTGACTTATCAAGTCCCTGAGGATGACAACCGCGAACGCGCTGTCTGCCCCGCTTGCCACCACATCCACTACGTCAACCCATTGAACGTGGTGGGGACGCTGCCCATCTGGGGCGACCAGGTTTTGCTGTGCCGCCGCAACATTGAGCCACGCAAGGGTTTTTGGACCCTGCCCGCGGGCTTCATGGAGTTAGGCGAGACCACAGAAGAAGGCGCCGCCCGCGAAACCGATGAGGAAGCCGGCGCCAAGATCGAAATGCAAGGCCTGTACTGCGTCCTGAACGTGGTCACCGCCGGCCAGGTGCATTTTTTCTACCGCGCCCGTCTGTTGGACACCACGTTCAACCCCGGTCCAGAGACGATTGAAGCGCGTTTGTTTCACCAACATGAGATCCCATGGGGTGAATTGGCCTTCCGTACGGTGAAAATGACACTGGACCGCTACTTTTCGGATCGTGAACAGGGTCAATTCGGCCTGTACTGTGCCGATATCCGCTGAAGACTCCGTCTGTGCATGATTTGGCGGCGGGTCCATCTTTCCCGATCGCTTACTCATGAATGCTCCGCAGGAACCCATCGCGCCAACGCTAAATGCCACGCTGAATGTGCGTGAAGACTTGATCGCGCCCGATCCCCTGCTCGACTGTCTGATTGAAGTGGCGCGCCTGCACGGCTTGCCCGCCTCACGCGCATCCTTGTCAGCCGGCCTGCCGATGGATGCAGGCCCCCTGCCCGTCGCCTTGGCCGAACGTGCCGCCCGCCGCGCGGGTTTGGCCGCCAAACTGCAACGGCTCAGCCTGGGTGCCATTGACACCCTCACCCTGCCCGCCATCCTGATCCTGCACAACAACCAGGCGTGTGTGCTGTTAGGGCGTGAGGGTGAAGGCGATCAAGCCACCTTGAGGGTGCTGATGCCTGAAACTGGCCAGGGCTCGATCACCGTCACCCCGGCTGAGTTGCAAACCCGGTACACGGGCGTGGTGCTGTTTGCGCGCCCTCACTTCAAGTTTGACGAGCGCACGCCTGAGGTCAAAGCCACGGCTGCCAGCCATTGGTTCTGGGGCCCGGTGTTCGCGCAAAAGCTGGTTTACCGCGACGTGCTGTGGGCCGCCTTGATGGTCAACGTGTTTGCGCTGGCCTTCCCGATTTTCTCGATGAACGTGTATGACCGTGTCGTGCCCAATCACGCCACCGAGACCTTGTGGGTCTTGGCCATTGGTGTGACCTTGGTACTGGGCAGCGACCTGTTCATGCGCCTGATGCGCAGCCACTTTGTGGACGAGGCCAGTGCGCGCATTGACGTGCAAATCTCGGCCACGCTGATGGAACGCGTGCTGGGCATGAAGATGGAGAACCGCCCCTTGTCAGTGGGCTCGTTCGCATCCAATTTGCGAGGGTTTGAACAGGTGCGAGACTTCATCGCATCCAGCACGGTCACGACCCTGATCGACCTGCCCTTTGCCTTGCTGTTCCTGTTTGTGATTGCCTGGATCTCGCCTTGGTTGGTGCTACCCGTCATCGGGGTGTTCTGCATCATCGTGGTCTCCGCCTATGTGTTGCAGCATCGTTTGCATGAGCTGTCGCAAAGCACCTATCAGGCATCGGCTCAGCGCAATGCCACCTTGGTTGAAAGCTTGACCGGCATCGAAACCATCAAGTCGCAAGGGGCTGAAAGCCAGATCCAGTCGCGCTGGGAGCGGGCCAACCTGTTTTTGTCGACCCTGAACGTGCGCATGCGCGGGCTGTCGTCCACCGCGATGTACACCACTGCCACGCTACAGCAACTGGTATCGGTGTTCATCATCTTGATCGGTGTGTACCTGATCTCTGACAAGGCCCTGACGATGGGGGGATTGATCGCCTCCAGCATGTTGGCAGGCCGGGCCTTGGCCCCTGCTGGGCAAATTGTGGGCTTGCTGATGCAATACCAAGGTGCCCGCACAGCACTGGAGTCGCTCAACAAGATCATGGATCAAAAGGTGGAGCGGCCGGACAACAGCGCATTCATCCAACGCCGCGAGTTCAAAGGCGAGATTGAATTCCGTCACGTGTCGTTTGCCTACCCGGGCAGGCAAGACTCGGCCCTCAACGATGTGAGCTTCAAGATCGCGCCGGGCGAAAAGGTGGCTTTGATCGGCAAGGTTGGATCTGGCAAGACAACGCTGCAAAAGCTGATGCTGGGTTTGTATCAACCCAAAGAAGGCGCAGTGCTGCTCGATGGCATTGACATGCGCCAGTTGGACCCCGCCGATGTGCGCCGCAACGTGGGCTATGTGTCGCAAGACGTGACCCTGTTTTTTGGCACCCTGCGCGAGAACATCAGCTTTGGCAATCCGCATGCGCAAGACGATGCCATCGTGGCTGCGACCGAAGCGGCGGGCTTGGCCGAGTTTGTGCAGCGCCATCCGCAAGGCTTTGACATGCAAGTGGGTGAGCGGGGTGAGTTGTTGTCTGGTGGACAGCGGCAAGGCGTGGGCGTGGCACGGGCTGTTTTGCACAACGCCCCCATCCTGTTGCTGGATGAGCCGACCAGTGCGATGGACTTCTCGACCGAAGCGTTTGTGACGCAAAAGATTGGGGCCTTTGCCCAAGGCAAGACGGTGGTGCTGGTCACGCACCGTACATCCATGCTGTCTTTCGTTGACCGCGTGATCGTGGTCGACCAAGGCAAGATCGTGGCCGACGGCCCACGCGAGCGGATCATGCAGGCCCTGGCCGCAGGCCGCATTTCGCGTGCATCGTGATGAAGGCCCAGGTGCAAACATGACGATGTTGACGAATGCAGGCAAGAAGTTGATCGACACGCTGGAAAAAGTCCGCGTGAAGATCGCGCCGTTTACCGACAAGGTGCTGGACACCATTGCAGGCCCACGTGTGGACCCTGCAGCCAGCCGCAGTGCAGGCATGCGTAGCTTCGAGCTGGAAGCAGACGCAGTGATGTCCACCGCCAAAACGCACCGGGCTCAAACGCTGGTTCGCACCGCCGTGGTCGTGATGGTGGTGCTGATCACCTGGGCAGCATTGGCCCCCATTGACGAGGTGACCAAGGGTGATGCCAAGGTCATCCCTTCCAAGCAGTTGCAGGTCATCCAGTCACTGGACGGCGGCATTGTTTCGGAGATCCTGGTCAAAGAAGGCCAAGTGGTCGAAGCTGGCCAGATGCTGCTGAAGATTGACGAAACGCGGGCCACATCGGGCGTGCGTGAAAGCGCCGCACAAACCTTTGCTTTGCAGACCAAGCTGGCGCGCTTGAAGGCTTTGGCCGAGGGGCAATCCTTCACTCCGCCCACGCCACGGCCTGGCAACCAAGAAGAACAGCGCGTGGTGGATGAGGAGCGGCAGCTTTACGATGCACGCCGGTCCGAGTTCCATGCGCTGGTCGGCATCAGTGAACAACAACTGGAACAGCGCCAGCAGGAACTCACCGAAGCGCAATCGAAGCGAGATTCAGCCACTCGCAGCTTGGAGTTGTCCCAGCAAGAGTTGACCAAGACACGCCCTTTGCTGGCAACTGGCGCCGTCTCGGAAGTCGAAATTTTGAGGCTGGAGCGTGATGTGAGCCGAGCCAGAGGCGACAAAGAGCAAGCAACGGCTCAAAGCGCCAGGGCTCAAGCGGCCATTTCCGAAGCGCGTCGCAAAATTCAGGAAACTGAGTTGTCTTTCCGCAATGAAGCCCGCAAAGAGCTGTCAGAAGTGTTGGGGCGCCTGAACGCGCTCAACGAAGGGGCGGTCGCCCTGGCTGACAAGGTGGACAAGGCCCAAGTCAAGTCTCCCGTTCGTGGCCGCGTGCAACGCTTGTTGGCCAACACGGTTGGTGGTGTGGTTCAACCTGGTAAAGACATTGTGGAAATCGTGCCACTGGACGACGCGCTGGTTCTGGAAGCCAGAGTTCAGCCCAAGGACATCGCCTTCATCCATCCCGGGCAAGCAGCCACCGTCAAGTTCACAGCCTATGACTTCGGGATTTACGGCGGGCTGGATGCCGAGGTTGAAAACATCAGCCCGGACACAGAAACCGATGAGCGAGGGACCAACACTTACTATGTGGTGAGGGTCCGCACCAAGCAAACCAACTTCAGCGACAAGATGCCGATCATCCCTGGGATGACGGCTGAAGTGGACATCCTGACAGGCAAAAAGACCGTGTTGTCTTACCTGCTCAAGCCGATCTTGAAGGCACACGCCTACGCCTTGCGCGAGCGCTGATCCCACACAGACGCGCCCCTAAAACACCCGAAAGCTGCTTCGGGTGTGAACCAACTCTCAAATTGGTCCGTTTTAAGCCGACATACCGATAAGCGAGGAAAGCTTGGACTCGATCCAGCGCTAATGCGCTGATTTTCCCGGTCATTTCTCAAAATCGGTCACGGTTTGCCGTATCCACACGCTCGCTTGAGGTCGCCTTGGTCGCTATCCTCAAAGAGCGTCTTTGTTACGTTCTGAAAGGTTTGTCATGTCCAAGTCCGCGCAAGTCCCCGGCGGTACCGTCACCAGCATCCAAGGCCGAGCCACGGTGATCCCGGCTGGCGAAGGTGCTGCACGTGTATTGAAGGTAGGCGACACGGTCCAATCTGGCGACGCGGTCTTGACTGGCTTCGGAACAAATGTGGTCATCACAGACACCGACGGCAACCCTTGGGCTCCTCGGGATTTGATCCTGGCCTTGGCTGAAGCCAATGCATCGCCCTCACCTGTCGCGAAGTCCGGCAAGTCCTTGCAAGCCAAGATCAAAGCATCACTGGCAGGGAAAGAAGCTGTCACAGACAAGGACGCTGACCAAACGATTCAGGCTGTCGAGCGCGGAGATGAAGAAGCGGCACCCGCAGCGGGCGGTGGTGCAGGAGGATCCGGGTCGATGACGCCAGGGTTGCGCGTGGACCGCGTGATCGAAGTCGTCACATCTCAAGAGTTTGTCTACGGCAGCGATGACCGACAAGCTGCACCTCCAGACAGCGACACCCAAAACCAGCTGCTGGACTCGGCTGTCGCGGATGCGGTCGCCAAGCTGACGGCCACTGATGATCTGTTCACAACCCACACGGGTACGGTTGTCGGCTTGCCCGTTTTGGCCAACGACGGCATTGCAGTTGAGTCTGCCCCCTTGGTCACCGCCATCAACGGCCAAGCCATCGTGCCTGGCGGGCAAGTGGTGCTGGCTCATGGCGTCGTGCAAATGTCCAGCACGGGCGCGCTGACGTTTGCCCCTACCTATGGCTTCTTGGGTGACCAGTCCCTGACGTACACCGTCACAGACGCATCGGGGCAAACCGCTGACGCGTCGGTCACGATCACCGTCATCGCTCCGCCAGATCTGCCCATTGCCAACCCAGATCTGCTAACGACCCAGGAAGACACTGCCGTCACCTTTGCTGTCACAGGCAACGACGACGCAGGCGCCCAAGGCCCCATTCAAATCAACGAGATCAATGGGCAGATTGTGGTGCCAGGCGGCAGCGCAACGGTGGCGAATGGTTCGGTCACACTGAATGCCGATGGCACGCTGACCATCACGCCAGATGTCAATTACACCGGCAACATCAGCTTTGCCTATACGGTTGCCGACATGGCGGGGCACACAGCCAACGCGACCGTGACGGTGCAAGTCACCGCCGTCAACGATGCACCGGTTATCGATGGCTCTGGAGTCGTCAATGTCACCACGGCGGAAGACCAGCCCGTGTCAGGCAAGGTCAATGCGACCGATGCGGACGGCGATGCATTGACTTTTAACAAGGGTTCTGATCCGGCCCATGGCTCGGTAGCGGTCAACCCTGACGGCACTTGGACCTACACCCCGACACCAAACTACAACGGGTCTGACTCGTTCACGGTCACCGTGAGTGACGGCAAGGGCGGCAGCAGTCAAGTCACCATCAACGTGGGTATCACGCCCGTTGCTGACGCTCCGGTCATTGGCGACACAACCGATCCGACCTTCAACCCCTCGACGGGCAATTACACCGTTTCCACAGACGAAGACCAACCTGTCTCTGGCAAGGTCACAGCCACCGATCCTGACGGCGACACGGTCACGTTCACCAAAGGCAGCGATCCAGCCAACGGCGTGGTCACGGTGAACCCAGACGGCACGTGGACTTACACCCCTGGCCCAGACTACAACGGTGGTGACTCGTTCACCGTGACGGTTTCGGATGGCCATGGTGGCACCACCACCACGACGGTGAATGTGGGCATCAATGCCACGCCAGATGGCGCCGTGATTTCAACTTCAGGCGCAACGGGCTCCGTCACGGAAGATGCAGGGGTATCGGCATCGGGTGATCTGAGCACCAACGGCAAATTGAGCGTCACGGACGTTGACGCTGGTCAGGCCGCCTTCCAGACACAGGCCAGCACGGCGGGCGCCTATGGCACCTTCACACTGGCTGCAGACGGTACGTGGACTTACGCGGCAGACAACAATCAAGCTGCGATTCAGCAGTTAGGTGAAGGCCAGACACTGACCGAGACCTTCACGGTCAAGTCCATTGACGGCACAGCGTCGTCGGTCACCGTGACCATCAACGGCACCAATGATGTGGCCGTCATCTCTTCGTCCGGAACCACCGGCTCGGTCACCGAAGACGCAGGCGTCTCGGCTGGCCAGATCAGCACCGGTGGCACTTTGTCGGTGTCCGACAGCGATGCCGGTCAAGCCAACTTCCAAGCCCAGCCAGGCACCAACGGTGCGTACGGCACCTTCACCTTGGCCGCTGACGGTACCTGGACCTACACCGCCAACAACAGCCAAGCGGCCATCCAGCAGTTGGGTGACGGTCAGACCCTGACCGAGACTTTCACGGTCAAGGCTGCAGACGGCACGACGTCGTCTGTCACCGT
>JBDKHX010000017.1:0-10737 GCA_039797415.1 Pseudomonadota bacterium
GCCTACTAACCCTTTCGTGTTTCTGGCGCTTGATTCATGTTCTGGTTGCCGTTTGTCAGATCTGACCTTAGGGGCGGGAGCCCTCTCCAGAGCAGATGGGCGGTTATGACCCGGTGCTGGCCCCAAACGTTTTGACATACCGATCCGCACTGCTGCGCAAGGCTTGGTTCAAGTTGCTCACTTCGTCTGCCAAGTCTTTCAACTCGATGAGGGTGTCGAGCACGGTCTGAGCAATCTCAAGCACCCGTTGCGTGGCTACCTTTTTGGGAATGCGGCACTTCGCCGCAAAATCAAGCAGGTGCAAGCTGGCTTGATACAGTCCTTTGCTGCCACCTAGTGTCAAGGCTAGGCTGTCGTCTTGGATGTAGCAGGTGGTGTTGACGATGTCGAAGGCTGGCGCCAAGGAAGCGTCTGCGCCGTCTGTGTCGGCATACAGTAAGCCAAAGTTTTTGAGGTGTGCATCGCCGTTGCCCAAAATGCAGGACACCGCGACCATGTCAAACAGTTGGGCCAGTGATCGCTGTGTGTTCCGGCCTGTGGTGAACAGTTCAATCGTGTGGGCAATGGCCTCATAAGACCGGTCATATTTTTGGTGGGCACCCAGGCCCATCAGTACGGCCATGTCCTCAAAGCCCAGTGGGGTGCCGTTGGGCAGTCGATCAAAGCGGCGCATGACAAACAGGCGTCTGTCGTCTGACAAAAAGAACTCGGGCACAGGGATGCCAGCAGCAGCCACAGCAGTCATGCAGACGTATTCATTGATGGCCAAGCCTGGGTAGGCATCCAGGCCAGATTTGACGATCAACTCATGTGTGTTCATCGTGGCCTTGTCTATGGCCAAGGCCTGTTCTGGCACCAACACCTTGGGTTGGACACCACTTAAAGCACCTCGCCGCAGGTATTTTTGAAAGAGCGATTCAAACAAGCCCTCAGCCCCCCGGTAGCTGAGCAAGGAGCGCAGGTCTTCACCTTCGGGTGGTTGGGGCGCAATTTGATCACCCACAAAAACGCGGCCAATGGCTGCCTCGCCTGCAGCGCTTGAAAGAAGCAACATAGGGTCAAGTGGCGAGTTTTTGGCCAACAGGTTGCGCAAACGTTCGAGCAAGTAGCCCTCTGGCAAATTCATCTGAAAGATGGGGTGCAACTGCGAGGGCGATTGGTAGGGCTGGGCTCTCACAGGCATGGTCAGGGACACCGCACGGCCCGCTTGTTCATTAGGGTGATAGCTACCTGGATCGCACACGAACAGGTAGTCCAGATTGGCACTGGACAACATGCCCGCAGGACCTGCCGGTGTGTAAATGGGTAAGTGGGCGCCAGAGGTCATGACAGGTTCAGCTTTTGCAGCTCATCAAGGGTGGGGCGCTTGGCAGGCACCAGCCCAAGGGACTGGCCCAGTGCACATGCAATGGCGGCGTAATAACGAGCCGCCACCTGGGGGGCACCTGATTCAACCTGGATGACTTTCAAGCGCGGAATGTTGAGCACCCGCGCCAACTCGTCTTGCGTGTAGCCACGCTGCTTTCTGGCCTCACGCAGGCTGTTGCCTAGAGTTTGGAGGATGGTGTCAGAGCTCATGTGTAAAGTATCGCATGTGTTACATGATATGTTCAATGTATTTTTATCGATACATTTTTCCAGGCCGCCTTGTCAACAGAACGCCTTTTGACACAAGCAAACAATTGTTTCGACAATTGACTCGAACCTCCCCTGACAAAACACGGCCAAGTCAGGGCAGTGCGTATGGCCTTACGCAGCGGGAGCGTGCTTGCGATCCGGGGCAACATCTTCGGGTTCCGTTGAGCACTCCGAGTGCCGGAGGCTCGCCGTAGCCGTTTGGCGATCACTCAATTTCTGATGGGTTGAGCTTTCTGATGATCGTCGCTTCGATCTGAGTTATCCCCGTGAGGTGTGGATAAGTTTGTTGGTAAACCCTTGGTAAGCAGATTCTCCCCTGGCGTAGGGCTTAGCCTGCTGCGAAATGAGGCATCAGGCTAAGTTGCTGCATCACCGCGGCAAGGAGATCCATCCGCGGTGCTGGGGTATTCAGTGCGACTTAGTACCGAAACTGTTGTGTTCGTCAGTTTCTTAGCTGTTTTCCCTGATGACTGTCGTCAGTTCATTCCTGTCTGCCTGTAACATTGTGTGTCTTGGCGGATCTTGTCTATTGAACGGAGAACTCGCCAGTCATCAAAGCAACGCATGTCGTTGTTTTGAATGAATATTCAAATCAAAGCAATCAGAGATCGTGACTGATCGGGGATAAATTCATGAGCGTGATGAAGACTTGGATTCTGTCTTTGAGTTTGGCTGTCGGTGCCTTGGCTCCCATGTCGGCTCACGCAGTACTAGAAGTCTCCGGTGTGAAGTTTGAAGACACCTATTCGCTGACTGGGCAGCAGTTGCAGTTGGCAGGCGCAGGCATGCGCAAGATGATGATCATCAAGGTGTATGCCCTGGGCTTGTATGTGCCTTACAAGGACAACAATGCGCTTGCTTTGATCAATCAGCCAGGCCCCAAGAGCATGCACGTTGTGATGATGCGGGACGTGAAGGCGCAAAAGCTGATCAATGCGCTGGTCTCGGGGGTCGAGGACAACTGCACGCCGGCAGAGTTTGCTGCGTTGCAACCCCGTCTGGATCGTTTGGCTTCTGGTCTGCGAGCAGCAGGAGAGGTTGAGGAAGATTCCATCGTGAAGTTGGAATACATCCCCAATGTCGGCACCGTTGTGAGTCACAAAAACCAGGTCATTGTCAAAGACTTGCCTGGTGAGGACTTTTATCGTGCGCTGATGCGAATCTGGCTGGGTGAGAACCCAGTTGATCGATCGCTCAAGGCCAAACTGCAGGGCTTGGATTGACCTTGAAGGGCATCATCAGCATTTGATGCCCATGTGCAGGGCGACAACTCCGCCCGTCATGTTGTGCACATCCACATGGCCGAGTCCGGCCGCTTTCATCATCGACTTCAGCGTAGCTTGGTCAGGGTGCATGCGGATCGACTCGGCCAAGTACTTGTAGCTGGCTGCATCGCCTGCAACCAACTGGCCCAGCTTGGGCAAGACTTTGAACGAGTACCAGTCGTAGGCCTTTTCCAGTGGTTTGGCCACTTTGGAAAACTCCAAGACCAGCAGGCGGCCACCAGGCTTCAAAACGCGCGTCATCTCGGCCAGGGCCAAGTCCTTGTGCGTCATGTTGCGCAGCCCAAATGCCACGGTCACGATGTCAAATGTGCCGGTAGGGAAGGGCAGCTTTTCGGCGTCGCAAATGGTGGTGGGCAGGCTGACACCTGTGTTGAGCAGGCGATCTCGGCCTGTTCTCAACATGGCTTCATTGATGTCGGTGTGCACGACAGTGCCGGTGGGCCCAACGCGCTTGGCAAAAGCCTCAGACAGATCGCCTGTGCCTCCTGCAATGTCCAGGACCTTCTGGCCTTCACGTGCGCCGCTGGCTGCAATGGTGTAGGCCTTCCACAGGCGGTGCAATCCCATCGACATCAGGTCGTTCATGACGTCGTATTTGCCTGCGACCGAGTCAAACACGCCGCGCACGCGTTGCGCTTTGCTGGACTCGTCAACTTGTTCGAAACCGAAGTGTGTGGTGCTCATAGGGTCACATCTTAACGGGGTTAGGCAGCAGGGCTGAGTGATCGAGCGCAAGCCATGGCGCTGGACCAGGCCCAGTGGAAGTTGTAGCCGCCCAGCCAGCCTGTCACGTCCACCACTTCACCGATGAAATACAGGCCCGGGACGCGTTTGCTTTCCATGGTCTGTGAGCTCAGTTCGCGGGTGTCTACCCCGCCTGCGGTGACTTCTGCTTTGGCATAGCCTTCGGTGCCGCTGGGGATCAACTGCCAGGCGTTGGCGCTGTGGCCGAGTTGGTCCAGATCCTTGTCTTTCAGCTCGGCGATGGCTGCTTGCGCTTGCAGTGAGGGGGAGATGTCTTGTGCAGCTTGCGTCAGCCAGGTGTCAGCCAAACGAGATGGGATGTCGCTACCGAGTGTCTGCGCCCAGGTCGTGGACAGTTGTTTGCGAGAGCCTGTTTTGGCCGCTTTGAGCAAGGCGGCCAGTTCTTTGCCTGGAGTCAGGTTGATTTCGATCGGCTGTCCGGGTTGCCAATAGCTGGAAATTTGCAGGCAGCCCGGGCCACTGAGGCCGCGATGGGTGAACAGCAAGTCTTCGTTGAAATGCATGGTGGCGGGGCCTTTGCGTTTGCCGCCGCCCGATGCCTTGTAGGCGCTTTGGGTCGAGATGTCGACTTGCAGCGCGATGCCGGATAGCTCAGACCATGGCGCCCAAGTCTGGCTGTCAAACGTCAAGGGGACCAGGGCAGGGCGCGTTGGCGCGATGGCGTGTTCCCACTTCTTGGCTAAATCGTACCCAAAGCCGGTAGCGCCAATTTTTGGGATGGCCAAGCCTCCGGTTGCGATGACCAGTTGCGCCGCATTGACCGTGCCTTGGTCCGTGTCGATTTCAAAGCCTTGCGCAGATTGCCTGACGTCTTTCACGCCACATGGCTGCCAGCGGGTGACACCGCCTGCGTCGCATTCTTTGATCAGCATCTGGATGATGTCGTCACTGCTGCGATCGCAAAACAACTGGCCTTTGTGCTTTTCATGCCACTGGATGCCATGCCGGTTGATCAGTTCAATGAACTCTTGCGGGGAATAGCCAGCCAAAGCAGAGCGGCAAAAGTGTGGGTTGTCACTGAGGAAGTTGGCCGGGGTGACGTCGCGGTTGGTGAAGTTGCAACGGCCACCACCCGAGATCCGGATTTTTTCGGCCACGCGGGCTGAGTGATCCAGGATCAAGACCGACAACCCACGTTGCCCCGCCACGCCTGCGCAGAACAAACCTGCTGCGCCGGCGCCCACAATTACCACATCAAACTTTGTCATATCGCCATTGTCACCGCTTGGGAATGGAAGTCCGCCACAATGCGTTTTTTGCACCAGATCCTGCTTAAGAGGAAATCACCATGGCGATGGACGTCGTTGACTACGAGATCAAAGGTTCGGAAATGCAGTTTGTCGAGGTCGAGTTGGACCCCGGCGAGGCTGCGATTGGCGAAGCGGGCAGCATGATGTTCATGGATGCTGGCATTGAGATGGACACCGTGTTTGGTGATGGTGCCAAGCAAAGCGGTGGTCTGTTTGGCAAGTTGCTGGGTGCTGGCAAGCGCTTGATCACGGGTGAAAGCTTGTTCACCACGGTTTACGTGAACCAAGGCAGTGGCAAAAAGCGCGTTGCCTTTGCTGCTCCTTATCCCGGCAAAATTTTGCCGATGGATCTCAAGCAGTTGGGTGGCACCTTGTTGTGTCAAAAGGATTCGTTTTTGTGCGCTGCGCGTGGCGTGTCTTTGGGTATCGCCTTTCAAAAGAAGTTGGGCGCAGGCTTTTTTGGTGGCGAGGGGTTCGTCTTGCAAAAGCTGGAAGGCGACGGCCTGGCTTTTGTGCATGCCGGTGGCACCGTGGTGCGACGTGAGTTGCAGCCTGGTCAAACCTTGTTGGTGGACACCGGCTGCTTGGTTGCCATGACGCCGGATGTTGATTTCGACATCCAGTACGTTGGCAAGATCAAGACGGCCTTGTTTGGTGGTGAGGGCATCTTCTTGGCCAAGGTCAGCGGACCAGGTCATGTCTGGTTGCAAAGCTTGCCGTTCTCCCGTCTGGCCTCTCGCATTTTTGCTGCGGCGCCACAAGCTGGTGGGTCTCAGCGTGAAGAGGGTTCCTTGCTTGGCGGTTTGGCTGCGGGCGGCCTGCTCGGGTCCGTGCTGGGTGGTGACGACGAGTAAGTTGGCATGAGCAAGGGGACGACCATGGGGTTTGGCGCCATCATCATCGGAGACGAAATTCTCAGTGGTCGTCGACAAGACAAGCACTTGAGCAAGTTGATCGAGTTGCTGTCAGCGCGGGGTTTGTCGCTTTCGTGGGCTCGGTATCTTGGGGATGATCCCGCCTTGATTGAGTCAGCGGTCAGCGCTGCGCTCAATGGGCCCGATATCGTGTTTTCGTTCGGGGGCATTGGTGCGACACCGGACGATCACACCCGAGCCTGCGCTGCGCGAGCCAGCGGCTTGCCTTTGGTGTTGCATCCCGAGGCGGCCCGTTTGATTTTGCTGCGCAGCCAAGAAATGGCCGAGCAAGAGGGGCGGGCTTTCGTTGAATCTGATCCCGATATCGTGCGCCGTCTGGATATGGGGCGGTTTCCGCAAGGTGCGGAGATCATTCCCAATCCGTACAACCGCATCCCCGGCTTTTCATTGGCTGGGCGCCTGTACTTCGTGCCGGGGTTTCCTGTGATGGCCTGGCCCATGGTGGAATGGGTTCTGGACCATTGCCACCCGTCGCTGCACGGCACAGTTGGCGCGCTGGAGAAGTCCGTCATCGTGTTCGATGGGCTCGAGTCCAGGTTGACGCCCTTGATGCTTGACATTGAGGCGAGGTTCGACGGAATCAAAGTGTTCAGCCTGCCCAGTGTGGATCATCCTCAATACGGTCGCCACATCGACCTGGGTGTGAAGGGGGATGCGGCCCAACTGGATGCAGCATTTGATGCCTTGTTGCAGGGGTTGAATCAAATTGGTGCATCAATTGGCCCAATATTGGTGCGCTAATGCGTTGGTGTGTATTGGTGCACCTTTGTGGTGCAATGTTGGTGCATAGGTACGTCCTACCCCCTCCATCTTTGGCCTGTTGTTCGCGATCAACAGGGGCGCCTGGCTAGCCTGATTTGTCCGTGATCTAGTGCGCAATGCCTCTGGTGAGCGCGTTTTTGTCGAAGATTCCGGATCACATTGATCGAGATCGTCTTGTCGGCACGCTTTCTGCTATTACACTTCGCGCTGTTTCTGATCTGGAAACAGAGTCAAATCATCTTCTCGCATTCACTTAAAGCCTTCTGCTAGGAGCACCTGATGGCCAATAAGACCGTCGCCGACGTGATGAAGTTGGTGAAGGACAACGACGTTAAGTTCGTTGATTTCCGCTTCACTGACACACGTGGCAAAGAACAGCACGTGTCCGTGCCCGTTTCCCACTTTGACGAAGACAAATTCGTCTCGGGCCATGCCTTTGACGGTTCGTCCATCGCCGGCTGGAAGGGTATCGAAGCCTCCGACATGTTGTTGATGCCCGATCCAAGTACGGCCAACATCGACCCGTTCTTCGAAGAGCCCACCCTGCTGCTGACTTGCGACGTCATCGACCCGCATGATGGCAAGCCTTACGAGCGCGATCCTCGCTCGCTGGCCAAGCGCGCTGAAGCCTACCTGAAGGCTTCCGGCCTGGGCGACACCGCCTACTTCGGTCCAGAACCAGAATTCTTCGTGTTCGACTCCATCCGTTGGGGTAACGACATGTCTGGCTGCTTCTTCAAGATCGAATCTGAAGAAGGCGCCTGGAACACTGGTACCAAGTACGAGCACGGCAACACCGGCTATCGTCCAACCGTCAAGGGTGGCTACTTCCCAGTGCCTCCCGTTGATTCCGGCCAAGACATGCGCTCGGAAATGTGCTTGATCCTGGAAAGCTTGGGCATTCCAGTTGAAGTGCACCACCACGAAGTGGCCAACGCAGGCCAAATGGAAATCGGCACCCGTTTCAGCACCCTGACTGAACGCGCTGACTGGCTGCAATTGCAAAAGTACGTGATCACCAACGTGGCACATGCTTACGGCAAGACTGCCACTTTCATGCCTAAGCCAATCGTTGGTGACAACGGTTCCGGCATGCACGTTCACCAGTCCATCTGGAAAGACGGCAAGAACCTGTTCGCAGGCGAAGGCTATGCTGGTCTGAGCGAATTCGCTCTGTACTACATCGGTGGCATCATCAAGCACGCTCGTGCTCTGAACGCCATCACGAACCCTGGCACCAACAGCTACAAGCGTTTGGTCCCTGGCTTCGAAGCCCCTGTGAAGCTGGCTTACTCTGCTAAGAACCGCTCCGCTTCGATCCGTATTCCTTACGTTGCGAACCCTAAGGGCCGCCGTATTGAAGCTCGTTTCCCAGATCCATCTGCCAACCCATATCTGGCTTTCGCAGCCTTGATGATGGCTGGTCTGGACGGCGTGGAAAACAAGATCCATCCGGGCGAAGCCGCTACGAAGGACCTGTACCATCTGCCTCCAGAGGAAGATGCATTGGTTCCAACCGTCTGCCACAGCTTGGATCAAGCTCTGGAATACTTGGACAAGGACCGCGCGTTCTTGACCAAGGGTGGCGTGTTCACCAACGAATACCTCGACGCTTACATCGACCTGAAGATGCAAGAAGTGACTCGCTTCCGTATGGCGACTCACCCAGTCGAGTACGACATGTACTACGCTCTGTAATTCGCTCAGCGGATTACCTGCTTGGTATGAAAAGGGGTGGCGCAAGCCGCCCCTTTTTTCATTGTGTTGTCGGTTTTGGGGTGTTGTTTTCCGCCTATGTGACGGATGCCCCTGGTTTTTGCTCGCTTGTCCGGCGATCTAATTGCGACGCTTGCGGGCATACTCGTGCATAGAGTCAGACTTTGTTGATTACTGCACATGGACTGGAACATGCATAGCGTGAACACCTCTCGTTTTTTCGATGCCGTGATGGCGACGTGTTCTTGGCGTGCGGCATTGGCTGCTGGTGTCATGGCCGCGACCGTATCGGTTGCTCAGGCTGAGGACAAACCGGTTTACCGCTGCCCAGGCAATTTGTACACCGATGCCTTGTCGGCTAAAGAGGCTTCTGACCGTGGTTGTAAAACCCTGGAAGGTGCGCCGATCACGGTGATTCAGTCTGTGGCGCCGCGTGGTGAGCGTGCTGCGGCTCGTTCCGCAGGTGGTTCTGCCGGTGAAAAGGTGTCTTCTGAAGACCAGAAGGCTCGTGATTCCGATGCCAAGCGCATTTTGGAAGCCGAGCTGAAGAAGGAAGAGGAAGCCTTGGCCGCCCTCCAAAAGGAATACAACAACGGCCAGCCCGAGCGCCGGGGTGACGAGAAAAATGCCCAAAAATACCTCGACCGTGTGGCCGAGTTGAAGGCGTCAGTCACCCGTAAGGAGGCTGATGTCGCAGCCTTGCGCCGAGAGTTGGGCAACAAGTAAGTTTTTGGGGTTGCTGTTGAAAAAAAGCGGAGTCTCGACGGTGCGTCAAGGTGGCATGGCAAAGGGCGGTTCAACCGTCGACCCGGCTGAGGTGCAGCGCTTGTTGCCAGTCGGGCTGGATACGTTTGATCATCTGGCCACGATGGTGGCGGTGGTTGAGCCTGACGGTCAATGCATGTTTGTCAACGCGGCCTTTGAAGAAATTCTCGGCTTGTCGCGTCGCGCCGTACTGCGTGAATCGATTTACGACTGGTTCACGGAGCCCTCCTTGTTGCGTGAGGTTGTGGCGGCGGTATCGCGCAACGACTATGCAACCAGTCGCCTGGAGGCCGAACTCAAGCGCCATCCACACTTGTTCCCTGAGCCTTTGCACATTCAGGCTATCGTGACCCGATTGGAGCACCGTGGCTTGGTGGTCATCGAGTTGGTCGAAGTGGAGCAAAAGACCAAGCAAGAGCGCGAAGAGCGTGCTTTGGATCAGGCTCAGGCCAACAAAGAGCTGATTCGCAATCTGGCGCACGAGATCAAAAACCCCTTGGGTGGCATTCGTGGTGCAGCGCAGTTGCTGCAAATGGAGCTCGAGTCGAAATCGCTGACTGAATACACGCAAGTGATCATTCATGAAGCCGACCGCTTGCAATTGCTGGTTGATCGCTTGCTGGCGCCTCATCGACGTCCCCATATGGTTGGGGATGTGAACGTGCACGAAGTGTGTGAACGCGTTCGCTCCTTGATCTTGGCTGAGTTTCCAAAGGGTTTGAAGGTTGTCCGTGATTACGACATCTCTGTGCCCGAGTTTCGTGGCGACCGTGAACAGCTGATTCAAACCGTTTTGAACATCGCGCACAACGCTGCGCAGGCTTTGGCGGAGCGCATTGAAGCGGGTGATGCCAAGCTGATATTGAAAACGCGTGTGGCCCGCCGGCTCACAATCAACCGTGAATTGCATCGGTTGGCATTGGTCTTGCATATCGAGGATAACGGCCCTGGCATCCCAGAGTCGATCCGCGATCGCATCTTCTACCCATTGGTGTCGGGGCGCGAAGGCGGGTCTGGCTTGGGGCTGACTTTGGCTCAAACCTTTGTTCAACAGCACCACGGCACCATCGAATGTGAAAGCCAGCCTGGGCACACGGTATTCAAGATCTTGATACCACTGCCTTGACTCGCAGTAGGCGTTCATTGACGATGGGGTCTCTAACCTTAGGTACACATGAAACCCATCTGGATCGTTGATGACGACCAATCCATTCGCTTCGTGCTGGAAAAGGCGCTGACGCGAGAGGATCTTCCGGTTCGCAGTTTCACCAATCCCCGTGATGTGTTGGCGGCATTGGATGAGGATGAGCCTCAGGTGCTGGTGTCTGACATCCGGATGCCGGGTGGCTCAGGCATTGATCTGCTCAGCAAGGTCAAAGAACGCTACCCAGGCCTGCCCGTTATCATCATGACGGCCTACTCTGATCTGGACAGTGCCGTGTCGGCCTTCCAAGGCGGGGCGTTTGAATATTTGCCTAAGCCGTTTGATTTGCCCAAGGCGGTGGAATTGATCCGCCGTGCAGTGGACGAGTCGGTGCGCGAGGACGTGTCTGACGAGCGCATGACGCAGATGCCTGAGATGCTGGGCCAAGCGCCTGCCATGCAGGATGTGTTCCGTGC
>JBDKHX010000018.1:0-10704 GCA_039797415.1 Pseudomonadota bacterium
CAAGCAAGATGCCATCGCCATGGCCATCGAAGCCTTGGGGCAGCAAGCCCTGACCAACATGCCAGCCGCCTTGCGCGCATTGCCCCAACACACCGTGCCCCTGCGTGCGTTTGACACGGTGGGCTTGAAGGCGCTGCGCGCATTGCTGGCCGACAGTGCAACCGAGTTGACACCCACCGCATTGGCGCCCGCCGATACGGATGCATCCTGGCCTCATCTGCACCAATTGGCCGATGAACTGGCGGCCAACGGCAAAGGCCTCATCATGGTGATGGGCAAGGGTGGCGTCGGCAAAACCACGATCGCCGCAGCCTTGGCCTTGGCCTTGGTGCAACGCGGGCACGCCGTGCACCTCAGCACAACAGACCCCGCCGCGCATCTGGCTGTCACCCTCCAAGGCGAAGTCGCGGGCCTGAAAGTCGACCGCATCGACCCCAAGGCCGAAACGCAACGCTACGTTGACAAGATCATGGCTGCGCGCGGGCCCAAGCTGGATGAACAAGGCCGGGCCTTGTTGCTGGAAGACCTGCAGTCCCCCTGCACCGAAGAAGTCGCCGTGTTCCACGCGTTTTCAAAAACCGTGGCCGAGGCTCGCAGTGCCTTTGTGGTCCTGGACACGGCCCCGACGGGCCACTCGCTTTTGTTGATGGATGCCACCGGGGCGTATCACCGGCAGATGACGCGAGAGTTTGAAGCTCGGTCTGCAATGCATGTCATCACACCCTTGATGCGACTGCAAGATCCGGATTACACCCGCATCATTTTGGTCACCTTGCCCGAGGTCACACCCGTGTCGCAAGCCCAAGCCTTGCAAGACGACCTGCGCAGAGCCCAGATCGAACCCTTCGCTTGGGTGGTCAACAAATCCATCCTTGCGGCGGGCACACACGACCCACTGCTGAAAGCCCGCCTCAATGGCGAACGCGCGCAGATGGATCGAATCAACCGAGGCTTGAGCCCACGTTGCTACGTGGTGCCGTGGTTGATCAATGCGCCCGTGGGCATCGAGGGCTTGAAAAACGTCTTGCTTTGAATCGTGGCCAATGACGTGTGGCGAACGTCTTCACCCTTGACGACGTAGATCACTTGTTTGGCCAGGTTCTTGGCATGGTCGCCAATGCGTTCAATGGCTTTGGCCACGAAGATCAGATCAATGCTGTTGGAGATGTTGCGAGGGTCTTCCACCATGTAAGCGGCCAGCATGCGCAGCACGCCTTCAAACTCGCGATCAATGGCTGGGTCGCCCTCAATGACCATCAAGGCCAGATTGGCATCCATGCGGGCAAACGCATCCAAAGCTTGACGCAATGAGGCCGAGGCCAGATCAGCCTCAACCGACAGGTCGATCATGGCGCGACGAAGGTGGGTGTTCAAACCGACACTCAACAGGCGGTGTGTGGTGCGGGCAATTCTGGCCGCCTCATCACCGACACGCTCCAGATTGGCCACCGCTTTGGACACGGCGATCAACAGCCGCAAGTCTCGTGCGGTGGGCTGATGGCGGGCAATGATGGATGACAAGTCCTGATCGATGGACAACTCCATCTGGTTGACCCGGGCTTCGATCTCGAGCACCTCTGAGGCCAATTCACCCTTCAAATCTGCCAAAGCTTGCACAGAACGACTGACCTGCACTTCGACCAAACCACCCATTTCCAGCACCCGTGCCGAAATGGTGTCCAACGACGATTCGTACAACGAAGAAATGTGCCGATCTGTCATAGCTCACCCAAGTTCATGTCCGAATGACTGTATGCCTCGGTCATGACACCCACGTGACCCAAATGGCTTGTTTTATGCCGGAGAATCAGGGGATTGCCCTGCATTCAAGGTTCGAAATCAGAAATGGCACACACGCACCACGAGCACGACCACCATCATGGCCATCACCACCATGCGCCGGCTGATTTCAATCGTGCGTTTGCCATTGGCATTTCGCTCAATGTGCTGTTTGTCCTGATTGAGGCCTTCTACGGCTGGAAGATCAACTCATTGGCCTTGCTGGCCGATGCCGGGCACAACCTCAGCGATGTGGCGGGCTTGGTTTTGGCGTGGGCAGGTGCCTGGGCAGCGCGCATTCAACCTGATGCCAGACACTCGTACGGGTTCAAGCGTGCCAGCATCCTGGCGGCCTTCATCAATTCGTTGGTGCTGCTGGTTGCAATGGGTTCGCTGGCCTGGGAGGCCGTGACGCGGCTTCAATCACCTCAGCCGATTGCAGGCGTAACGGTGATGGTGGTGGCGGGCATCGGCATTGTCATCAACACGGCCACCGCCTTGTTGTTCATGCGCGGCAGCGCTGATGATTTGAATCTGCGAGGCGCTTTTCTGCACATGGCGGGCGACGCATTGGTGTCCGCAGGCGTGGTGATTGCCGGCGGCTTGGCCCTTTGGCAAGGGTGGGTCTGGCTGGACCCGGTTGTCAGCCTGATCATTGCCGCTGTGATTGTGCTCAGTACCTGGGGCCTGTTCCGCCAATCGGTACACCTGCTGTTTGACGGTGTCCCTCAGCACATCGACATGGCCAAGATTCAAAACTGGCTGTCACATCAACCCGGCGTGGACCATGTGCATGACCTGCACGTTTGGGCCATGAGCACATCTCAAGTGGCGCTGACAGCCCACCTGGTGATGCCTCAAGGCGCGCCGGGGGATGCATTTTTGCAATCCGTCACCGAGCAACTCAAGGCGCAGTTCAAGATTGAACACATCACGCTGCAAGTGGTTCAAGCCCCGTTTGACAGCGGCTGCCCATTGCCCTCGACACCCGAAGCGCCACACGCTTGCGGGCACCACCACCATTGATCAGGGCGATGGCGCGGCCAACTGATCCATCATGATTTGGGTGATCACCGATGGCACCGGCACCTGCTGCGCTTGCAGATAAGCCAATGTGGCACGCTGCTCACCCAAGGCCGCAGCATGTACCGCATTGAGCCCATATAGATCAGGCTCACTGTAGTTGGCGCCCAAGCGCTGCAAAGTCTGCATGGCTGGCAATTGTCCAAACAAAGCCGATTCAGCCATCGCATGACGACCTTGGCGATTGACATCACGCCAATTGGCGCCTTGACCAATCAGCAGTTCGATCATCCGCGTCTGGCCGGTTGCGCAGGCCAGGTGCAAAGGCAACTGTCCGGATGCCCCCGGCACATCAACCCGAGCCCCCTTGCGAAGCAGGTCACGCGCAACCAGCTCATGCCCATGAAAGGCTGCGGCACCCAAGGGAGTCCACCCGCCAGCACCGACGCGATCCAGCTCGGCGCCGTGTCGGATCAGCTCACGCACCAGGTCCAGCCGCCCATCCAGGCTGGCTAAACTCAACGCAGTGGCGCCCGTGATGGGCTCGCGTGCATTGACATCGGGTGACTGTGCCTTCAACCAGGCAGAGGCATCCTGCCATTGTTTGCTTTTCAGCAAAGCCAGCAGATGGGCCTCACTTTGCCCCCAACGATTGGATGCCAGTTGATGCCAAGGCCCACCTTGTTTGATGAGCGCAAATTGCTCGTCCGCAATGGGACCATTGCGCTCGACAGGCAAGGGTGGCGCCATGAACGAAGCCCATTCGTTGGACGCTTGAGCCCCATGCGTCAAACCGAGACACAAACCGGCGGCCAGCAAGGCGGCCTTCAAGTCAAACTGTTTCATGAGATCAAGCGTAAGAGTCGCCACCGGGTGAGTTGGATCCGAAGGCATTCATGGTCATGGCTTTGGCCACAGCCTGAGCGCGGTTCGCGGCTCCCAGTTTGCGCAAGATTTTTTGTACGTGGTTCTTGACGGTGAGCGCGCTGATGCCCAGCTTTTCACTGATCTGCTGGTTGCTCAGGCCGTCTCGTACCCACAGCAGGATTTCACGCTCACGCTCTGTGATGGGCGTGGCGCGTTGATAAGGCGCGGTCAAGACCGGATGGATGGATGAGTTGCGCACGGGCACCATCTGGCGCTCGATCACGCACACCCGTTGATACGTCAGGTGCACGCAGGGCAACAGCATGTCCAAAGCCGCGATGGCGTCATCGCCATACGAACCGGCTGGCTGTGCAAACAAGAAGAAGCTTTCGACTTCGTCAGGACGACCCGGACGGGTCACACCATGAACCAGCAACTGACGAAAGCCCAGGGCAACCAGCGTCTCCCATACAGGGTGGCCGCCCACCAGCTCTTGCAAGTCCAATCGACACGATTGTTGGCGGATGCGCTTCCAAGCCGACAGGGCTGTGCCAACGATTTCGGAGCGGGCATCTTTGAGTGCCTCAATGACGTCGGGTGGGACTGGAATGCTATTGAAAATGTCAAATACGACATCGCGCTGTTCGCGGTCATAGGTGCCGCAAACGCTGACTTTATGCGGCACCCAGCGCTGCAAGTCGCCTTGGCTCCACATGAAAAATTGGTGACGTCGACGCACCTGTGGAGCCGCTTCGATGATCCGAAGGAGGCACTCAGACTGCTCGGGTGCGATGTGTTGGTGTGACATGTTGCTCGTTTCTATAGCGCATTCAGTCTATGCAGTAAGAATGACGGTTTGTTGACGGTTGGTACGTTCAGCGTGTGCGGATCGGCCCCTGTCCTTGCTCAAATCGCCAAGCGTCATAGGTTCCCACCCCCTCTGGGGCACGCAAGGGACGCCCTTTGCTGGTACTGAATACCCCCTTGATGAACGGGCCCTCTCGGATCACACCCCATGAACCGCCGGTGACGGGATCGGGCCACAGTTGCCGCAAATGGCGCACGGGCTCTGGCTGGCGTGTGTCATGTAACAGTTCTTGCCAGGTCATGGGCAAGCGCTTGGCTTGACCTGTGGGCGCGTGGTCGTAAAACGAGTCCAAGGCTTGACGAATCTGGTCTCCCCTGAACACCAACTCGATGTCACGCTGCCTGCGTGACTCGATCATCCATTGCTGACCCAAAGCTGCCAACACAACGGAGCTGATGGCCACCCACCACAACACCATCAGGTAGGTGAAGCCGCGATGGGGTTGAGGCGTCATGACCACGCACCTCACCACGCGTTATAGGGGGAGCCGTCTTGCGCCCTGGCTGATGCACCGCTGCGCACATCGGCCACACGCCCACCGACAGCACCATCGACGGGCGCGGGCAGCATCAGCCAACTGTCTTTGCGGCCTGTGATCGGGTCCTGTGGGATCTGGCGCAAATAGCCCACCTTGACCAGCTCATCCAATGAATCCGGATACCGACCTTTGTCTGCCGCGAATTTGTCAATGGCATCTCGCATGACATTGAGGGAGGTTCGCAAACTGGCCTCGCGTGCGTTGTCAACCGAGTGGTTGTAGCGCGGCGCGACCAAACTGGCCAACAAAGCGATGATGGCCAGCACCACCAACAACTCGATCAGGGTGAAGCCCCGTGGGCGGCGAGCGCTCACCATCGGCGGTAAGGTGTGCCGTCCAGGCTCACCCCCTCAGTCAATGAATACACATCAAACACATCCCCTCCGGCAACTGGGGCATCGGGCGGGCTGGCATAGCTACGCAGACCCCACGTTGAGGCGGCAGGCAAGGCGGCATCGGCAAAAGGGTCTCGTGGCAAGCTGCGCAAAAAGTAGATGCGCCCTGCTTTGGGTGAAGACGCATCCACCACGCCTTTGACCAGCACATCCAGGTTGGGCGGGTAGCCGCTTTGATCTATTTTGCGTTCGATGCGACCCTGATCCCACGCCCGCTTGTAGTCATCCAGCGCCACACGAATCGTTCGAAGCGATTGCCGCAGTTGGGCCTCTTGAGATCGCTTTTTGCTCAGCGCAGCCAAGGGCATGGCCGCACTGGCCAAGATGGACACCATCAAGACCACCACCACCATTTCGATGAGGGTGAAGCCACGCGCTTTAGCGGTCGTTGCGTTCATGAACCTCTCCAGGCTGGGCTTCGCCTGAGATGGGTGGCTCGATCTGCTGCGCATCGCGCACGCGGATTTGCCACGGCTCGCCAGCGCCCTCCAAGGACACCACCGTAGACTGGTTGACCACACCCGGTTTGACCATGAAGGTCAGTGACTTGCTGGCCTTGGGGGGGACCTCAATGGGATGCCGCCCGCCGCCGGCCTGAGGGTCTTGCGCATCCAGCACCATGTTGTCAAAGAGCACCCCGGTATTGAGCACACTGTTGCCAGGGTTGTAGACGGTCAACTGGAACATGGCCCCCGGCAAGACCTCATCCGGACCACTGACCCGAACCACGTTGGCCGCGACCGCACCAGGCACGGCAGAGGCCTGTGCCGACTTACCCGAGGCAACGCCACCCAAACCCGGGCTGGATGAGGCCACCCCGCTTTGGATGAACAAGGCAGGCGCACCCGGTTGCGCTTCTGTGCCTGATGGCATGGCCGAGCCCGCTGAGGACGGTTGCGTGACGTTGCGCACGATGTGGGGGGTGATCAGCAGTACCACTTCGGTCTTGTTGTGCGTGTCGGTGGTGGTGCCAAACAAGCGCCCTGCCACCGGCATATCGTGCAACCCAGGAATGCCCACTGAACTGCGGCTTTCCTGATCGTTGATCAACCCGGCCAGGATTTGAGTTTCACCATCACGCAAGCGCAAGGTGGTGGACGCCTGACGCGTGCCGACCTGGTAGGCCAAAGATCCACTGGGGCCTGGCACCTTGCCCGTGATGCTGCTGACCTCCAACTCGATCTTGATGCTGACGTCGTTGTCCAACTGCACCCGAGGCTCGATGTCGAGTTTCAAGCCCACATCGAGGTAACTGACCGAGGCAGACACCCCCACGTTGGCCGTGGATGTGGTGGTGAACACAGGCAGTTTTTCGCCCAACAGCACTTTGGCTTTTTCTCGATTACGTGCACGGATTTTGGGGTTGGCCAACAGATTGGTTGAATCTGTCGTGCCTTTGATCGTGGCAACCGCCAGGGGGTTAGCGGCACTCCACCGCAGGCCTTGCGTCGAATCGATCACCGTGGCAGCCACACCCGCAGGCAGGCCATAGTTGACCGTTGTGGGCCAACTCAAGCCCAATTGATCGAGCTTGTTGCTGGACACCTCCATCACTTGCAAGTCCAGCATCACTTCTGGATCCGGCAGGTCGACACCCTGAACCAGGCGCTCGACCAGACGCATGACATCAGGCGTGTCCCGCACCACCAAGAGGTTGAGCCGCTCATCCACAAAGATGTCACGCGATTTGGCCACGGTCCGAATCAAGGACTGCACCTGTTTGGGATCGGCATTGGTAAGGTAAAAACTGCGGGTGACCGTGTCCAGCAATTCACGCTGCTTTTGCTGGGTATTGGGAAAGACCAGGACCGTATTGGTGTTGAGCAATTTGTAGCCCAACTGTTGCGTGTTGAGGATCACCCGCAGCGCTTCGTCAACCGTGGTTTGCCTCAAAAACAGCGTGACCTTGGCTTCGCCTCGCACATCTTTGTCGAAGACAAAGTTGACACCTGCTGCACGTGCCAGTGCCTCAAACACGGTTCGGATGGGCGCATCACGAAACTCCAGATTGACGGGCTGATTGGCGGTGCTCAGTTGCAAGCTGCTGCGTTGCCGGCTTTGCAATTCACGCGCTTCGTCAAGCTGCGCCAGCCAGGATTTGGCCTGCGTGTTGCCGGGGTCTTCACTGAGCACCGTGCGCAAGGCTGGTTCGGCTTTGGCATAGGCCTTGTCCGTCATGGCTTGCTGTGCTTCTTGCATCAAGCGCTGATGCCGCTTGAGTCGATCCACTTCAGATCGCAACCAGACAGATCGCGGATGATTCGGGGCCGCTCGCTCCAATCGAATCAAGACCGATTCGACATCATCGAGACGGCCAGATGCGCGGGCTGCGTCCGCCAGATAAACCAGATGCGCCACGGTCGTGTCACGCTGTTTGAGCCAGGCGGTGCGAACAGCCTGATCTTCATCCCGCTGATCCAGGCTTTGCTGCAAGCGTGCCAATGCGGCCTCGTGCTGCCCTTGGTGGGCCAACTTATCTGCCTCACGCAAAGCTGGGTTGGCGCAACCGGCCAGCCATAACAGGGACATCAAGGCTGCGCAGCCCAAAGGATGTAAACGGAACTTCATGGTGTTTGCATCGCCACGGTTTGAACTTGCTGAAACGGCAAATAGGTCAATTGCATTTGCCTGTCACGGATTTGGTCGACACGCCATTGCCCTTCGATGACCTGGCCCTCTGCCAACACCCATGTGCTTTGCGGCCCCGCCACCACGACCATGTCGTTGAAGCGGCCGACCCAGGCATGCGGAAAACGAGGGGCTTTGGGGGCTTCCTGGGCTCGGTCCACCTTGGACACGATCACAGGAGGCGGAGGCAAAGATGGCCCCCACGCTTTGAGTTGGCTGTCATCTTTGAGCCCAATGGGCTCACGCTGGCGCCAGGCCACGACGGCCCGAGGCAAGTCACTGGGCACCTGCGCCGCAACCGATGGAGCAGGCGCCCGGGGAGCGGGTCGCGGAGTTTTGGCGGCCTCTCGGTTGGCAGGCGATGCCGCGGCACCTGAGGACTTGACGGCCTCAACGGTGCCACCATCGTCTTGCGACGCCACCCACAAGGTCGCCGCCAACGCCACAGCCAAAGCCAACAACAAGGGCTTTCTCATGGTGTCCCACCCTGCTCGACGCGCCACCACAAGGACAAGCTGACCCGGCCCGAAATCAGATCCGATGCGGTATCGGACCGTTGAATCTCCAGGGTATCCAGACTCACATAGGGACGACTCAGCAAGGTCCCGATCCAGGCACGCACGTCGCCGTATCGGCCCTGAACAGGCAAGGTCAATCGTTGCCGCCACAGCGCCTGGCCTGCATGCGCCGACCACGACTCCTGCCCCCCCTGGTATTGAATCGATTGGGCTGACACCCCCATCTTGGCCGCAGAGGACGTCACCCGCTTGAGGATCTCCAGTCGCTGCGAATCCAGCGGCAGAGCATCCCATACCGATTGCCAAGCCTGATCGGGCGCCAGACGTGAAATATCGCTGGATGTCTGGGCCATGCTCGATTGCAACTCATGCCGAAGGTGGCGCGCTTGAGACGACACGGTGTCGATCTGATTTTGGCGCTCGGGCACCCAAACCAGGATCGTCCAGGCGGAGACCACAACCAGGATGAGGCCCACCATGCCAGGCAGACCGATCGCCAGCAGATGAGCACGAACATACCCAGGCCATGATGATCGACTCATGGCGCCCCCCCGACCCAACTGACGTCCGCGCGCCAGGGGTAGTCACCTTGTGGTGATGGTGCCGGTGTGGCCATGCGATCACGGGCCAGCAATTGCGCGCCATCGCCATGTGCTGCGGCCCACTGCAAGGCTGCCTCATCACTGATGACTGCGGCAGACAGCCGAACCACAATGGGGCTGCGTGCATCGGTCAAGGGCTTGTCCTGGTCAACAGCCAAACTCAATAGCAGCGCTTGTTCCTGCAAAGCAGCCTGCTCGACCTGGTCAAACGTTTTGGCCCAAGGGTAGGCCAACATCCGCACCACACCTTGCGCTGATACGAGGGCTTCGGGTTGCCATGCCGCATCCACATTCGACGCAGAGCGCAAGGGCGCCTGAGCCAGTTGGCGTTGATGCTGCGCACGCTGCAGTCGATGCAAAGTCGCCTGCTCGGCATCCACGGCATGCTGCACATTCTGTGCATGATCCGCGGCATACACAGCAGCGCACAAGCCCAACACCATCAAAGCCCACCCCCACAGGGATGTGTTGATGCGCGGCCCCACAAAGTCGAGCTGCTGCGCCCAGTTAAAACGCCGCAAAAAAGTGCGCATGGTCATGCCGCCTCAGCCTCACACCACACCTGCCGCAAGTGCACATGGGGCTTGACTTCCGCATCCCAGGTCAACGATGCGTGAACGCTCAATCCGGGCTCTTGAACCGACCAGGGCTGGATGCTCTCGCCCTGGCTGATCTGATCGGCCACATGGTCTTGCAGATCACGCACCCACCAAGGCCCCGCCCAGATCACTTTGACGGCATGCTGACTGGCAACATCCTGAATGCCATCGATCAACGACCTGGGCATGGCGCAATGCAATTGACTGAGGCCCACATCCACACTGCGAATCAACCAGTTTTGCGCCAACTCATCGCCGTTCAAGCCATAGTAGTGCTGCCAGGATTCGGCCGGATCGTCAGCCACGGCGACCAGCAACCAATGCGCAGACAAGTCAACCGACACACACGCACCGGGGTGTTGCTCGCACCACTGCCCCCATTCCAGCAGGGCATCATCGAATGCGGGTAGCCATTGCCCGCTGGGCGCCATGGTTTGAGAGGGCCGCAAGCTGACCGTCAAGGGGCGCCATTGCGTGCGAACACGTCGAGACACGGTGGTGAGGTTGAAGGTCATTCTGCCAAGGTCACACGGTTGAGTTCATCGAGCGTGGTTTCACCGCGCATGGCACAGGCCAAGGCAGACTCACGCAGCAAGCGGGTACCACTGGCACGGGCATGCGCCTTGATCTTGATGAGCGAGGCCCGCGTAACGATCAAGTCGCGCAAGGTGTCGTCCATCAACAAGATTTCAGCCACGGCGCGGCGGCCGCGATAGCCTGTTCCACGGCAATGCGGGCAACCCACGGCACGCATGAAATGTCCCTGCGTATCCAGCGGCAACATCGCGCTTTTCAAGTCCTGCGCCGAGGGCTGCCAAGGCTGCGCACAATGGGTGCACAACTTTCGGATCAAGCGCTGCGCCACCACACCGTTGAGCGCGGACACC
>JBDKHX010000019.1:0-10602 GCA_039797415.1 Pseudomonadota bacterium
GCAAGGTTTATGACCGTGACGCCGACGCATTGCAAAAGCATGGCATTGACTTCAACTGCAGCCTGATCGTGGGCGGGCAGATCAAGGGCGAGACCATGCGCCTGTTCAATGTCTACTCTGCTGGCAACTTTGTCGAAGCGGGCATTGATGGCGTTTGCTACTTCCAGATCGGCGAGAGCAAGTACGGCAAGCCCGTGATTGACCGTGTGGTGACCCCGGTGACGCCTCTGCAAGAGGCCGCCAAATGCGCGTTGATCTCGATGGACTCGACCTTGAAGTCCAACCTGTCAGTGGGCTTGCCGCTGGACTTGATGGTGTATGAGGCCAATGCCTTGAAGGTCGACAAGCTCATCAACATCGACGAAGGCAATGCCTACTTCCGCATGATCCGCACCAGTTGGGGGCAGCGCTTGCGTCAGGTCTTTGACTCGATCCCTGACCCAACGTGGCATGGCGATCAACCTGACTTGAGCACCAATGCGGCTTCCAATCAGCCTCAAGCCATGAACCCGCTGAGCAAGATCAGCGCGCCGAACGGCTGACCTCGGCGTCTAGCTCGGCAATACAAGCGACCATGTCTGCCTGGCACTTGGCCATCAGGGCAGGCATGTCGTCCATGGTCAAGCCGGTCGTCTGAATGGCGGGCAGCGATTTGATGATCACATCACCGCTGTGCCACTTGTTCAACTTCATGTGGTTTTTGTAAGTGCTGGCGCAAACCGGGATGATGGGCACGCCAGCGGCGATGGCCATTTGAAACGCCCCTTTTTTGAGGGGCTTCATGCCTTTGCCCAGATTGCGTGTGCCTTCGGCAAACACCCAGATGCACGTGTCCTTGTGCTGCAGCGTGTCGGTGGTGGTCAGCATGGCCTGTTTGGCTTTGATGGCGTTGCCGCGATCAATCAACACATTGCCTGACAGCCAATAGATCCAGCCAAACAAGGGCACCCATTTCAGGCTTTTTTTGCCCAAAGACACGGTGCGAACTGGCACGGTGCAACCCAGCACAAACAAGTCGTAATTGGACTGGTGGTTGGCCACGACGACGTAAGAGCGTGGGTGCTGCAATAGCGAGTCTGTGTCGCGTTTGACGCGCAAACCCAAAAGTCGAATGGCGGGCAGGCTGTACAAGCGCCCCATGATGCGGCTGTTGTCCGGGTTGAAGGGACGAAACAGCATAAACAAGCTGGCAAAGCCGACCAACACAAAGTGCAGGGTCAGCATGATCATTCGCAATACAAACAACATGTTGGCGTCTCAGGTAGATAGGTGGAGCCAATCAGGCGTCTAAAACGACTTTGCGCGAGGCAGGGTAGGCCGAGCACAGGTACACAGCATGGCCCAGCACATTGCCACTGGCTTGCCCTGATTTGAGCGTCAGCTTGCACGTGCCGCACATGCCTTGGCGGCAACCGACTTCCAGGTGCAGGTCGCGCGATTCGGCAATCTCCATCAGCGTGCGGCCTTTGTCCTCGGCCGTCAGGCACACATGGGTATCAATGTGCTGGAAGTACACCTCTGCGCCGACGGGGTCGAAGTCGCCCGCGGGCTGAGCGGCAAAGCTTTGCGCCACAAAGCGCTCGCAATGCAGACGTGACAAGTCAAAGCCCTCACGCGTCAGCATGCCAATGATGTGATCCATGAAGCCTTGCGGGCCGCACAGGTACACATCGCGCTCGTCCAGGTCAGGATATTGCTCGCGCAAGGGCAGGGCATGGATCAGCTTGCCTGGTTGATGGGCTTCCTGGCTGTAGGCCACGCGCACATCAAACTGGGTTTTCCAACTCTTCAGCGTGTCGGCAAAAATCGTGTCCGACGTGTTTGAGAACTGGGTATACAGCGCCATGTCTGGCTTTTGATCTTGCGCCAGTCGGTCGGTGATCATCGAATAACAAGGCGTGATGCCTGAGCCCGCACAGATGAACAACACCTTGCGTTGCTGCTGATAAACGAACTGCCCCTCTGGATGGGCAATGGTCAAAGCCATGCCTGTGTGCGCATGCTCATGCAGCCAATTGGACAGCACACCACCGTCTACCCGCTTGACAGTGATGGTGAAGCGGCCACGTTGGATGGGCGACAAGCTGTAGTAACGGCTCACCGTTTGCCCATTGACATTGGCTGAGACCTCAATGTGTTGCCCCGCCTTCATGTGCTTCCAATGCTGGTTGGGCAGCAGGGTGAAGGTTTTGACGCCATCGGCTTCGTTCTTGATGCCCACGATCAAGGCTTTGAGCTCGTACGTCCAGATGAAGTCGTTATGACGGCGGTTGAACTCCGTCATGGTGTTGCTGGCGATGTAGTCCACCCAATGGCGGCCCAGATGCTTGAGGGCCAGGCGGTTGACGCTGTTGAGACTGCGCTTAAGCATGGGCATCCTTCACATTCGCGTCCTTGTCCGCTGCAGGCGGGAAGGAATACTTCCACATCACCGAGACATAGTTCTTGATGGCCGTGCGCCAGTTCGGGTTGCACTTGTAGGTGACACCGTATTTGGCACACAGCACCTTCACTTCTTTGGCCATGTCAGGGTAGCGATGCGACGGGATATCAGGGAACAGGTGGTGCTCGATCTGGTAGTTCAAGTGGCCCCACAAAATGCTCATGCGGCGGCTGCCCTTGAAGTTCACAGACGAGTCCAGTTGCGACAGGTACCAGTGGCCCTTGTGCTTGATCGCGTCGGCAGGCTGCAGGGGCTCGGTGAAGTGCGTGGCCTGGATCGTCATGCTGATCCAGTAGTTGTTGATGGCGTCGGCCAGCATGTTGCCCAAGAACACTTTCCAGAACGAAAAGCCTGTGGCCAATGCCACGACAGGGAACACCAGGTATTCCTTGACCAGCACGCGCAGGATCGACAAGCGATTGCGTTTGATCAGCTCTTCATCGGACACGCCCGGGTTTTCAACCAAGGCGTAGCCTTCATTGCCAGCGGGGAAGTGGGCTTCACGGAATTTCTGTCCAAAGCCCAGGTTCTGGGAGTTGAACTGGTACAGCATGGTCGGGTAAGCCGCCAGCAAGTAAATCGGTACTTGGAACAAATGGCGCTTATTCCATGGTGTTTGCTCGTTCGTGCGCAAGATGCCGTGGTTCAGGTCCGGGTCTTTTTCATACACGTTGGTGTGAACGTGGTGCATGCCGTTGTGTTCACGGCGCCAGCCTTCCTCGTCAACCGGGGCCTTCCACTTGAAGTTGTGGGAGTGAAATTGCGGGATGCTGTCAAAGTAGTCATATTGACCATGCAACACGTTGTGGCCAATTTCAATCGACTCGATGTTGCGGTGCAGCCAGGTAAAAAACACCCCCAGCGAGAAGGTGATGGGCTCAGGGCTGACCCACAGCAGGCCGCGCCCAATGGCTTCAAAAATGCGTGACTTGGTGCGCAAGCCCTTGATGTACTTCACATCCTTTTCACCCAAGTCGGCGCGATGGCGCTGCTTGATGGCTTCCATCTCACGCTCGAATTGGTCATAAAGCGCGACATCCATGTTGGAAAAAGCGGAGGCTCGGGTGTCTTGTCCGGTGGGCTGGGCGTCGGCGCGATCAAGTGCGGTCATACGGGCGAGGGCAGGGGTAGGCTTGGGCAAAAGGGCGCAGTATAGGGGGCTCTTTTGCCGCGTCTATTGATGTAATCCATCTAGATCATGGCTTGATCGGGCATTTCGACCTTTCCTGTCGCGCAAAGTGCTGACAAACTCAAGCTACCGCGTCATGCAACGGAGCCGCCATGAGCCAAACCCGTCAATTGATCGACCTGGAGCTGGACAAAGGGGCGCACAACTACCACCCCGTCGGCGTGGTGTTGACCCGTGCCAAAGGCAGTTTTTTGTGGGATGTGGATGGGCGGCGCTACATCGACATGATGGGCGCGTATTCCACCGCCTCTCTGGGGCATTGCCACCCCAAGATCATCAAGGCGCTGGTCAAGCAGGCCAAAGCCCTGGATGTGACCAGCCGCGCTTTTTATAACGACCAACTGCCGCCGTGGCTTGATTTGCTGACCCAATTGGCGGGCGCAGACAAAGCCTTGCCCATGAACTCAGGTGCCGAGGCGGTAGAAACGGCTTTGAAGCTGGCGCGTAAATGGGGTGAAACGGTCAAAGGCATTGCCAAAGACAAGTGCGAAATCATCGGGTGCGAGGGCAATTTTCACGGCCGTACCCTGGGTTTGATCAGTTTGTCGACCGATCCGCAATACCGCGCCCACTTCGGCCCCTTGTTGCCGGGCATGAAAACCGTGCCCTTTGGTGACATCCAAGCGCTCAAAAAGGCGATCACGCCCCGCACGGCAGCCTTCATCGTCGAGCCCATTCAGGGTGAAGCGGGCATCCGTGTGCCACCAGCTGGGTTTCTGGCCCAAGCGCAGGCGCTGTGCAAGCAGCACAACGTGCTGTTCATCGTGGACGAGATCCAGTGCGGCCTGGCCAGGTCAGGGCGCTTCTTTTGTTATGAGCACGATGGCTTGAAGCCCGACCTGGTCATTTTGGGCAAAGCCTTGGGGGGCGGCGTCTACCCTGTGTCGGCCGTTGTCGGGCGGGGGGATGTCATCGGCGTGTTCCGCCCAGGTGATCATGGTTCAACCTTCGGTGGCAATGCCATTGCGGCCGCTGTCAGCATGGCGGCGCTCAAATTGCTCAGTGATCCGGCTTTGATTGAACGGGCTGACAAGCTGGGACAATGGGCTCTGGCTTACCTGCGCAAACATCTGGCTGGCGCACCCGTGGTGCGAGACATCCGTGGGCGCGGCTTGTTGATCGGGGTGGAAGTGGCGCCAGAGGTGGGTGCGCGCCCCTTGGTGGACGAACTCAAGGGGCATGGCGTGTTGACCAAAGACAGCCACGAAGTGGTGATTCGTCTGGCGCCGCCGCTCAATATCAAGAAGAAGCATCTGAGGCAAGCGCTTCAAGCTGTGACGAAGGTTGTACAGAAAGCGCGCATGCCGGTCTCGTAAACACCTATAATGCCGCTTTACCACCGCAGCGTTCCCCCTTACGGCGGACGCTTTTGCGCAATGACCAAGTTTGTCTTCGTCACGGGCGGTGTGGTGTCCTCTCTCGGTAAGGGCATCGCCGCTGCGTCACTGGCCGCCATTCTTGAATCCCGTGGCCTCAAAGTCACTTTGATCAAGCTGGATCCCTACATCAACGTGGATCCGGGCACCATGTCTCCGTTCCAGCACGGCGAGGTCTTCGTGTCCGACGACGGCGCTGAAACCGACCTGGACCTGGGCCACTATGAGCGCTTCATCACCACACGGATGAAGAAGGCCAACAACTTCACGACCGGCCAGATCTACAAGTCTGTTCTTGAAAAAGAACGTCGTGGTGATTACCTGGGCAAGACCGTGCAGGTCATCCCTCACATCACCAACGAAATTCAGGACTATGTTCGCCGTGGCGCGGGCGTGGGCACCCCTGATGCCGTGGATGTGGCCATCGTTGAAATCGGTGGAACCGTGGGTGACATCGAATCGCTGCCATTCATGGAAGCCGCTCGTCAATTGAGCCTGAAGGCCGGCCCCACCAATGCCGCTTTCGTTCACTTGACCTACGTGCCTTTCATCGCGGCCGCTGGCGAGTTGAAAACCAAGCCAACACAGCACACCGTGCAGAAAATGCGCGAAATCGGTATCCAGCCCGATGCCTTGCTGTGCCGTGCTGACCGCGCCATTCCGGCTGATGAGCGCGAAAAAATCTCGCTGTTCACCAACGTGCCTGAGTCCGGCGTGATCTCGGTCTGGGATGCCGACACCATCTACAAGGTGCCACGCATGCTGCACGAGCAGCACCTGGACGACCTGATCTGCAACAAGCTGCAATTGCAGACCAAGCCTGCGGACTTGAGCCGTTGGGACATGCTGGTCAACGAGGTCGAGAACCCACAAAGCACCGTCACCATCGCCATGTGCGGCAAGTACACCGATTTGTCGGATTCGTACAAGTCGCTCAATGAAGCGCTGCGTCACGCTGGTATCCACAACCATGCTCGCGTCAACATCGAGTATGTGGACTCTGAAGTGCTGACCCCTGAAACCGTCAGCCAACTGGCTCAGTTTGATGCCATCCTGGTGCCTGGCGGCTTCGGCAAGCGTGGTGTCGAGGGTAAGATCTGCGCAGCTCAATTCGCACGTGAAAACCGCATCCCTTACCTGGGCATCTGCCTGGGTATGCAAGTGGCCACGATCGAATACGCTCGCCACAAGGCAGGCCTGACCGGTGCCAACTCGACTGAGTTCGAACCGCAAACGCCTCACCCCGTGATCGCATTGATCGACGAGTGGCTGGACGCTGACGGCACCGTGCAAAAGCGCGATGCCAGCTCGGATCTGGGCGGCACCATGCGTTTGGGCGCACAAAGCTCTGACGTGACGCCTGGCACCATCGCTTTTGATGTCTACGGCCCTGTCGTGACCGAGCGCCATCGTCACCGCTATGAAGCCAACGAGCGTTACCTGGATCGTCTGCGTGAAGCAGGTCTGGTGATCTCGGCCATCACTCAGCGCGAAAAGCTGACCGAAGTGGTTGAGTTGCCCAAGTCGGTTCACCCTTGGTATGTGGGCGTACAGTTCCACCCCGAGTTCAAGTCGACGCCTTGGGATGGTCACCCGCTGTTCATCAGCTACATCAAGGCGGCCTTGGCTCGCAAGATCTCTTAAATCACAAGGACACCGGATGAAACTGTGCGGCTTTGACGTTGGTCTGAACCATCCTTTCTTCCTGATCGCAGGTCCCTGCGTGGTCGAGTCTGAACAACTTCAGATGGACACCGCCGGTACCTTGAAAGAGATCACCAGCGCGCTGGGTATCCCCTTCATTTTCAAGTCGAGCTACGACAAGGCCAACCGCTCGTCCGGTACGTCCTTCCGTGGCCCTGGCATGGAAAAGGGTCTGGAGATCCTGGCCAAGGTCAAGCGTGAGTTGAACGTGCCCATCCTGACGGACGTGCACTCTGAAGCCGAGATCCCCATGGTGGCTTCGGTGGTCGACGTGTTGCAAACGCCTGCGTTCTTGTGCCGTCAAACCGACTTCATCCACGCGGTGGCGCAGTGCGGCAAGCCTGTGAACATCAAGAAGGGCCAATTCCTGGCCCCTGGCGACATGAAGAACGTGATCGACAAAGCCCGTGCAGCTGCCCGTGCTGCAGGCCTGAACGATGACAACTTCATGGCTTGCGAGCGTGGTGCCAGCTTTGGCTACAACAACCTGGTGTCCGACATGCGCTCCCTGGCGATCATGCGCGAGACCAATGCGCCCGTCGTTTTCGACGTGACGCACTCGGTGCAGCTGCCGGGCGGGCAGGGCACATCCTCTGGTGGTCAACGTGAGTTCGTGCCCGTTCTGGCTCGCGCTGGCGTGGCCGTGGGTGTGGCTGGTCTGTTCATGGAAACCCACCCGGATCCAGCTTGCGCGCTGTCTGACGGCCCCAATGCCGTGCCTTTGAAGCACATGAAGGCCTTGCTGGAGACCTTGGTCGAGCTCGATCGCGTCACCAAGAAGAACGGCTTCCTGGAGTCCAACTTCTCTTGAAGTACGCCAGGCGGATCAAGTTTTGAGCCTGATCCGCCGACAACATTCTTTCGCTTTTCAAACTTTCAATTCAAATCTCTTTGAGGAAACCCAGATGAGTGCCATTGTTGACATCATCGGCCGCGAGGTCATCGACAGCCGCGGTAACCCAACCGTTGAATGTGATGTGCTGCTGGAAAGCGGCGTCATGGGCCGTGCTGCAGTGCCGTCCGGCGCTTCTACCGGTTCGCGCGAAGCCATTGAACTGCGTGATGGCGACAAGAGCCGCTATCTGGGCAAGGGCGTGTTGAAGGCTGTTGAGCACATCAACACCGAAATCGCCGAAGCCGTGTTGGGCCTGGACGCTTCCGAGCAAGCCTTCCTGGACAAGACTTTGATCGACCTCGACGGTACCGAAAACAAGGGCCGCCTGGGTGCGAACGCCATGTTGGCTGTGTCGATGGCTGTGGCCCGTGCCGCCGCTGAAGAAGCAGGCCTGCCCCTGTACCGTTACTTCGGTGGCATGGGTGCCGTGCAGTTGCCCGTTCCGATGATGAACGTCATCAACGGTGGCGCTCACGCCAACAACAACCTGGACATCCAGGAATTCATGATCTTGCCCGTGGGCGCGCCAACCTTCCGTGAAGCGCTGCGTTACGGCGCCGAAGTGTTCCACGCTTTGAAGAAGATCCTGCACGACAAGCACATCAGCACCGCTGTGGGCGATGAAGGTGGTTTCGCTCCTTCCGTGGCCAGCCACGAAGAAGCCATCCAGCTGATCCTGCAAGCCATCGAAGCCGCTGGTTACACCGCTGGTGAACAGATCATGTTGGGCCTGGACTGCGCTGCATCCGAGTTCTTCAAGGACGGCAAGTACCACCTGGAAGGCGAAGGCCTGAGCCTGACCGCCGAGCAGTGGACTGACATGCTGGCAACCTGGTGCGACAAGTACCCCATCATCTCGATCGAAGATGCCATGGGCGAAGGCGACTGGGCTGGCTGGAAGCACCTGACAGAACGTCTGGGCAAGAAGGTTCAGTTGGTGGGTGACGACCTGTTCGTGACCAACACCAAGATCCTGAAGGAAGGCATCGAGAAGGACATCGCCAACTCGATCCTCATCAAGATCAACCAGATCGGCACCCTGACCGAAACGTTTGCTGCCATCGAAATGGCCAAGCGCGCTGGTTACACCGCCGTGATTTCGCACCGTTCGGGCGAAACCGAAGACAACACGATCTCTGACATCGCTGTGGGTTTGAACGCTGGCCAGATCAAGACCGGTTCGATGAGCCGTTCTGACCGCATGAGCAAGTACAACCAACTGCTGCGCATTGAAGAAGATCTGGGCAACGTGGCTGTTTATCCAGGCCGCAGCGCTTTCTACAACCTGCGCTGATCAAGAGGTCTCCCTCTGATAGGTGAAAACGGGGCCTTCGGGCCCCGTTTCATTTGGTGGATAATGATTGTCTATGCGAGTTGTCACGCTGATTCTGGTCGCCTTGTTGGCCGTCATCCATGCCGAACTGTGGTTCGGTAAAGGTGGCGTGCCGCGTGTGTGGTCGCTCAAATCACAAGTTCAGCGTCAACAAGCCGTCAATGCCGAAGCGCAAGCGCGCAATGAGCAATTGGCCGCTGAAGTGCGTGACCTGCAAGAAGGTCTGGAAATGGTCGAAGAAAAGGCCCGCACTGAGTTGGGTATGGTCAAACCAGACGAGGTCTATGTTCAACTGACCACGCGCTTGCCCAGCGCACCTGCGCCTGTTCCCACGCCGGCAGAATCCTCCGTTCACTGATGCTGCAAGGCTCATTGGCTGATGCCTTGGCCTGGGCTGATCCAGCCTTGGTTCCCTGGTTTGACTTGTTGGGTGCCCCCGTCACGCCCTTGGAGCTGGTGGCTTTCATCTTGTCGTTGTGGATGGTGGCTTGCAACCTGCGCGTACATGTGTGGGGATGGCCACTGGCCATTGCCAGCTCGCTGCTTTACGGCGTGTTCTTTGCCAGAGGCAAGTTGTATGGCGAAGCCTGCTTGCAATTGGTCTTTGTGGCGGTGTCCGTTTGGGGTTGGGCCCAATGGCTTAAAAAGCCTGCGGATGATGCGGCCGGGGCGGGTGTGGTTCGGTACTTGGGGCAGCGTCAGCGCTGGCTATGGCTGGTTGTGGCCTTAGGTCTGTGGCCCATCATGGGTGGCGTTCTCCAGCGTTACACCGATACCGATGTGGCTTTTGCAGACGCCTTGCCCACCACTTTCAGTTTGCTCGGCCAATATTTGCTGGGCCGCAAATACGTTGAAAACTGGGCGGTCTGGTTGTTTGTGAATGTGGTCAGCATGGCCTTGTTTGCATACAAAGGCTTTTGGCTTACGGTGGTGCTGTATGGCATCTTTGCGCTGTTGTCCGCATTGGGATGGCGCCAATGGCGTCAGATGGTCAAGTCATGACCCAGCAGGCGCCCTTGGTGGTCGCCGTGCTTGGCGCGGAAAGCACTGGCAAGACAACCCTCGTTGAGCAACTGTCTCAAGCCTTGCAGGACCTTGGTCACCCAACAGCCGTGGTGCCTGAAGTCCTGCGCGAGTTTTGCGAGGCCCATGGCCGCACGCCTCAAGCGCATGAGCAGCGGGATCTGGCTGCGGCTCAGATTCAGCGCATCGAGGCGGCCAAACAAATGGCATCCGTTGTGCTGGCAGACACCACCGCCTTGATGACGGCGGTTTACAGCGAGCTGATTTTTCAGGATCCCAGTCTGTATCCCCTGGCGGTGGAGGCGCATCGCACGGTTGATCTGACGCTGTTGACTGCGGTAGACCTGCCTTGGGTGTCCGACGGCATTCAACGCGATGGCGAGCACGTTCGCGCACCCGTTGATGCGCTGATTCGTCGGGCTTTGCTGGATGCGGGCATTGGACATTCGGTGATCAGCGGGCAGGGCGGCGACCGTTTGCAGTCCGCTTTGGGTGTGGTTCAACATGCTTTGTTGGTCGCACAGGCTCGTGCATCGGGCAAGCCGCGCAAGCCATGGCGCTGGGTGTGCGACAAGTGTGACGACGGTGATTGTGAGCAACATTGGTTGCCGGGTGCTGGTTCATGAGTCAGGCACACAC
>JBDKHX010000020.1:0-13166 GCA_039797415.1 Pseudomonadota bacterium
CGCTTGAACTTGGTGGCCAACAGCAGGGCCAACAATTGGGTTTTGTCACCCATTTCGCCCAAGGCGACCACGCCGGTCGAGATCAGAAAAGATTCCACAATGAAGACTCCAGGGCTGCAAAAAACCATGACCACACGGCACCCCCAGCCCTAAGCGGGGGCAGTGTGGTCAAAGGTCTTGCCAGGCGTGGAGCTGCTGGCGCCATGGTCTGTGGACCAAGTGTGTTGACGCAAGCCCCTGTGGGTACAGGGCGGCTACTCCCCAATGACAGCGCCGATTTTAACCGCCAGAACGCCTCAACACAGCCCCCTGTTTCAGCGCATGGGTCAACGTGCGTGAAACCTGACCTTGAACCGCCCCAAATCGCCATAGGTAAAGCTCAAGTCCTGATCCACCGGACACGGAAAGGTGCCCGCATACGACCCGGTGATCACGACCTGCCCAGCCTGCAGCCCTTGCCCAGTGGCCCGTAAATGGTCAACCAACCAGTACAAAGGCAACAATGGGTTGTCATTGGGATGGCGCCCTGTCAACGTGGTTCCAGCCCCCTCGCCCACCGACCATTCCACGGCAAAAGCCTTCGCCTGACTGGCTTGCTGCCAAGGCACTTCAGGCCCCAACCACAAGCCTTGGTTCACCAAACCATCAGCCAACCGATCTGCGAAGGTCAGCTCAGCCTGGTCGTCATAGCGGCTGTCGATCAACTCAAGGGCCAGGTGGACCTTGGAGATGGCGGATTCGACCTCAGCGTGGCTGTAGGCCTGCGCACGAGCGGGCAAGTCTCGTCCCAGCACGAAGGCCAACTCGGGCTCGACACGGACCTGTCCGTTTTGCGCCCACACCGGGCATGGCGCCGCGTTGGAGATGGTTCGGCTGTAGATCGGGGCCACCACCACGCGGTCACCCGTGGGGGTGCCGCATTTGAAGGCCCCCACGGTGTCACCGATGTGCAGGCTGACTTGCGTTTGAATGGCCAAAGCATCGGTCAGATCGGCGGGGCGACAAGTCTGTGGCAAGCGCGGGCCGTGCAAACCGGCTTTGCGGCGTCTTGCCAGTTCAATTGCAGCTTCTGTCACTGCCTGGGCGGAAAGCGTCATGCCATGCATCCTATTCAATTGCTTCGATCAACCTGCATCGCCGGGTTGCGCGCGCACACCCAGATTGCGCCTCAAATCTTGCAGCAAAGTGCGCGCCGCCAAGGATAAAGGCCGATCTTTGCGCCACACCAGGTGCCACATGCGTTTGATGGGAAAGCCCACAACCGGCAGCACCGCCACCCCCGTGTTCGCCAAATCTGCCGACAAGGTATGTCGTGACAAAACAGCCAATCCCAAGCCTGCCTTGACTGCGTGCTTGATGGCCTCATTGCTACCCAAAGCCATGCGTGGCGCCCATTGCACGCCTTGATCGGCCATGAACTGCTCACTGGCCAAACGGGTGCCCGATCCGGCCTCGCGCACCAGCAAAGGTTGATCGGTCAATTGCGACAGCTTCAGGCGCTTTTTTTGCGTCAAAGGGTGCGCAGCGGGTGCGATGACCACCAGTGGGTTTTCTAAAAAGGGCCAACGATGCAAGGGCAAATGGGGTGGCGGCAACATCATGGCGGCCAACTCATCCTCGCCTCGCTCCAGTCTCTCGACCACTGCATCCCGGTTTTGCACGGTCAACTCGATCTCGATGCCAGGGTGGGCTTTGGCAAAGGGCCCCAACATATCGGGCAAAAAATACTCGGTGGTGGTCACCGCAGCGATACGCAAACGGCCTCGCTCCAGGCCTTGCAGTTCGGCTGATTGGTCTTCAAACCGCTGCCAGGTGCTGAACATGTGTCGCACGGTGTCAAGCAACAACTCGCCATGCTGCGTGAGCGTCAGGCCGCGCCCCAAAGGTTCAAACAAGGGCACACCCACTGCAGACGTCAGCTCCTTGATCTGCATGGACACGGTGGGTTGCGCCAGGTGCAATGCCTTGGCCGCTTTGCCGACGCCGCCCAAGCGGGCCACGGCTTCAAAGCTTCGCAACTGAACCAGGGTAGCCCGGGGCACCCGGTCCAAACCCAAAGGGGTGGCGCTCACATCACTCATCAATTTTCCTGATTATTTCCATCAGAACATATCACTTTACAGGATATAGCAAGTAACGGCACAGTCACGTCCAATGCAACACCGATGGTCTGTATGTCGTTTGATACCTTCCTGGACCCCGCCATTTTGTTTTTCGTTTTTGGCATGGCCGCCGGATTGGTCAAATCGAATCTGGAAATTCCACAGCCGATTTCACGCTTCTTGTCGCTGTACCTGCTGATGGCATTGGGCCTAAAAGGTGGCTTTGCCTTGGCCAAATCCGGCCTCACCGGCGAGGTTGGCTTGACCTTAGGCTTGGCTGTGGTGCTGGCCTTTGTGGTGCCTGCGATGGCTTACGTGTTCCTCAAACGCTTGGTCAGCCGGTTTGATGCGGCAGCCATTGCCGCCACGTATGGGTCAGTCAGCGCCGTGACTTTCATCACAGCCACGCAATACCTGGATAACCAAGGCACGGCTTTTGGTGGGCACATGGCTGCGGCCATGGCTTTGATGGAATCCCCAGCCATCTTGATCGCCGTGGTGCTGTCCAACATGATTCGACAAAAGTCATCTCCTGGTGCTCATGCACCAATCGGACGGGTACTGCACGAATCATTGACCGATGGCGCGCAACTGTTGTTGCTGGGCGCGATGGTGATCGGCCTGGTCAGCGGCGCAGCGGGCCAAAAAGCCATGCAACCGTTTACAGGTGATCTGTTCAAGGGCATGCTGGCCTTCTTCCTGCTGGACATGGGCCTGCAAGCTGCACGCAACGTCAGCGGCATCAAAGGCCAATCCCTTTGGTTGATCGCCTATGCTTTGGTGGCACCCCTGGTGCATGCCAGCCTGGCGCTGGCCTTGGCGTGGGCCTTTGGCATCTCGGCAGGCAACGGCGCGCTGCTGATGGTGCTGGCCGCCAGCGCGTCTTACATTGCTGTGCCGGCAGTGGTTCGCCACGCCATCCCAGAGGCCAACCCATCGCTGTATTTCAGCCTGTCTTTGGGCTTGACCTTCCCGTTCAACATCCTGGTCGGCATCGCACTTTACGTTCAGGTGGCTCAACGCATACTGCACTGAAGCACTGCGGGGCAGATGGTCGGGCTCTCGCGTTATCGCGATACCATCTCTCTGTTCATTCTCGATCAAGGCCCATGCGTATCCTATTGGCAGAAGATGATCCGCTCCTTGGTGACGGCCTGCGTGCAGGGCTGCGTCAGCAAGGCTTTCAGGTTGACTGGGTGCGTGATGGCCTGGCGGCCGAACGCGAGCTACGCGCTCAGCCCTATGCGGCAGCTGTGCTGGACCTGGGACTGCCAATGGTGGATGGCCTGACTGTTTTGGCCCATGCCCGCCAAAAAGGCATCACACTGCCCGTTCTGATTCTGACGGCTCGTGACGCGATATCAGACCGCATCAAAGGGCTCGACTCTGGCGCAGATGACTATGTCGTCAAACCCGTCGACCTGCATGAATTGGCGGCACGTTTGCGAGCCTTGATACGGCGGTCTCACGGCCAAACCCAAGAGCTCCTCCATGCTCAGAACGTGAGCTTGGACACCGCAGCACGCGTGGTCACGGTTGCCAATGAACCTGTGACACTGTCAGCACGCGAATTCGACCTGTTGCACGCCCTGATCCTCAACGCCGGTCGGGTGATGTCCAGAGAGCAACTGGAGCAACACCTCTACAGCTGGGGGCAAGAGGTGGAAAGCAATGCCATTGAAGTGCACATTCACCACTTGAGAAAAAAGCTCGGGACCTCACTGATTCAAACTGTGCGAGGCATCGGATACATGCTGACCAAGGATGAAACACCCTCACCATGAGCCGCCCCCTTTCCCTTCAAAATCGCTTGCTAGGTTTATTGCTGAGCCTGGTCACGGTGGTGTGGATCGTGACCGCCATCGCCACATGGTTTGACACGCGCCATGAACTGCATGAATTGCTGGATGGCCACCTGACACAGGCGGCCGCCCTTTTGGTGGCGCAACAAGCGCATGAACTCGACGAAGACGAAACACACGTCGAGGCGCCATCTTTGCACCGCTACGCCCCCAAAGTGGCCTTTCAGGTTTATCACGGCGACCAGCAGGTTGCGCACTCGGCCAACGCCCCGATCACCCCTCTGGCTGGCCGGCATCCGGGTGAAAAAGTGGAAGGGTTTCAGACTCGCGATATTGACGGCGTCACCTGGCGGGTGTTTTCGGCGCGGGGCAGGGAGCGTGACATTCAAGTCCATGTGGGCGAGCAGATTGATTCTCGCTCTGCCATATTGTGGGCACTGCTGCGCAGCACGCTGTGGCCCATGTTGCTTGCCCTGCCAGTGTTGGCGCTGTCAATCTGGTGGGCAGTCAAACAGGCTGCAGCACCGTTGCGAGAGTTGCGACTGACCCTTGTACACCGGGAGCCAGCAGAACTGTCCCCCATCGCCCTCCACCGCGCCCCGGAGGAAATGATGCCCATGCTGGATGCGTTGAATGCACTCTTCCAACGGATCCAGACACTGATGGACTCAGAACGACGCTTCACAGCGGACGCAGCACATGAACTGCGCACCCCCATTGCAGCCATTCGGACTCAGGCCCAGGTTGCGCTTGCCGAAGCAGACGACGCCTTACGCCGACATGCATTGCTGAGCACCCTAGAAGGGTGCGACCGCGCCACACGCTTGGTCGAACAACTGCTGACCCTATCCAGACTGGAAACCGGTGCCACCCCCATTTTGACCCGACTTGATCTGAGCGGCCTGGTTCAGCACGTCATGGCGGATGCGGCGCCCCAGGCCATTCAAAAGCAACAGACCATCGAACTGGATGCAGACCAGGCGTGCGTTGTGGCAGGTGATGCCACCTTGTTGTCGGTGCTGGTTCGTAACTTGGTTGACAACGCCATCCGTTACAGCCCATCGGGCGCGCATGTCCACGTCGAACTGAAACAGGACATGGGCGCCCCCACACTGATGATCGAAGACAGTGGGCCAGGCTTGAGCCCCGAAGATCTCCAACGCATCGGGGAGCGATTCTTCCGCGTGATGGGAACGGGAGAAAGTGGCAGCGGCCTGGGATGGTCTATCGTCCAACGCATTGCAACGGTACATCACGCTCAGTTGCAAGCAACCCGATCTCCGATCCTGGGTGGATTGAAAATCACGGTTCGCTGGCCTCAGGCCACTCAATCATCGTCATCATCATGATCATCTGACGGCCTGTTGGCCTGCACCAGCACATCCCCATCCGGTGCCTGAGCTGGTGCAGCTTGCCACTGCGTCCACCAAAATCCCAACACAGCAGCCAGGATCAAAGCACCCAACCAAATGCGGTTGCGAGGCACCAGATCCGGACCGCGACCAGGTGCTCGGCCAGTCACCATCAACCGAAGCGGGTTATCTGACTTGATGACAGCCCCCACGAGCACAACAGCCAAGTGGCCCAGCACGAATGCCAACAGCCCATTGCCTGCCACCTCGTGGACTTCCTCAAACCAATCCCCCAACCACTCCTGGTCGAGTACATAACCCGATGCGGTGGTCAAGACGACCGCCGCGAGCAAAGCCACAATCGCCAGGGTGTTCAACCCCGCTTGCAAAGCGGGCCATTTGAACTGGCCAAGTTGTGCGGCCTTGACCGAGCCCATCAAAGCCCGAAAACGTGCGGCCCAAGCCGTCCAGCGTGCGGGCTTGGGGCCCAGCAACAGCCAGATGAGACGGAAACCCACCAACCCGATCATCGTGTAACCCAGGGTGATGTGGACCAGACGCCAGCGCTCGCCATCCGACGTCGCGTATGCACCCACAAAGCTCAAGGCCAGCAGCCAATGGAACACCCGCGTGGGCGCGTCAATCATGCGACGAGAGGGTTGGGCCTGGCTTTCTGACACAGCAGAAACAGATGTCGTTGTCATATCAATGGTCCTATTCAAGGTCCTATTCGTTCACCGAGGAATCCGTACTCGGTGCTCATTGAAATCACCTTGCTCCGCCCCGGCATGACAGGCCATGCAATTGGCGGCGCTTTTGATGGAGGCGCGCTGCCAGACGGACGGCGAAATCTCGTCATGCTCATGCACAAACCATCCGGTGCGCGTGATGCGGTCCTGCGCTGGGCGTGTCGCGGCAGGCGCTGCATTGGCCGTCAGCCACGTGCTGAGCTTGCTCACGGAGGCCGCATCCAAAGAAGCATCACTGCCATAGTGCTTAGGCAAGCCCGTCATGATGGCTTGCCAAGACGCGGCGGGCAGCATCCCGGGGGGGTAGGCCATGTGGCACGCCGCACATTCCTGCTTGTAAAGCGGTAGCTGGACGGTGCGCGTGTGAAGACGCTGGCGCCCCTCATCATGTCTCTCGTCGTCATCGGCCCAGGCCACGCCCCCGGCGACCAAAGCCAGTGCCGACAACACACCCACCCAGATTGAACGTTGCTGTTTCATGGTGAAGGCTCCTCAAGGTTTGACACTGATCAACCAGGCCATCACATCGGCCTTCTCGGACGCGGAGCACTCTCGCTCCAGCACATCTTTGCAATTGCGTTTGAACCATTTCTCGACCTTGCTGGGATCCGTCAAGCGCTCTGGATTGAAGCCCGGCGCCAAAGGTCGAATGACCTTCCCCGTCGACGCATGTTTGCCGTCTTGAGAGGCACTGGCACCGTGACACGAGGCACAACTCCATTGACCGCCATGACGGGTGTTAAAGAACTGCTGGCCGCGTGTTACGGATGGGGGTGTCCCCGCTTGCTGGGCATAGCCCTTCAACAACTCTGTCGGGGCGGCCGCCCACGCAGTGGGCAGCATGCTTGCCCCAACCAACCCCAACCCAGACAGAACCCACAACCATGATTTCGTGCGCATATGCACCTCCATGGCTTCATTGTGGAAAAACGACCTTAAATCAGTCTTAAATGGATCTGCGCCCGCACTCCAGCAGTCGAGTGCGCCGTCATACACGCCCTTTTCCGTGCGAAATACACACCTGGCATGTCACCTGCCCAAAATGAAAAACCCCAGGTGTCGAAACAGCAACATGGACCATTCCTTTTTCGAACGCATCTTTGCGCGGGCCTTGCCCCGCCACGACGCAAAGCAATCCGTTCGCATGCAGCGTTTTTTGATGGCGGCCGCCACATATGTGATGACGATTGGCTTGACGAGCCTGTCGGCCTATCTCGGCTTCATCGAATGGCATGCCGTCAGCTTCATGACCATGGCCATCCTGCTCGTCAATGGCGTCTTCTATTTTTTGATCCGCAGCGATCTGAACTTGAAGTTCAAAGACCCCAGCCTGACGCAACAACAAATCTTTGCTTGCTGCATGGTTTGCATGATTCCGGTTCACTATGCGCAGACAGAAGCGCGTGGCATGTTCTTGATGCTCTACATCGTCCCGATCAGTTTTGGGATGTTCAAGCTCAACCTGCGTCAGATGATCGAGATAGCGATCTACGGGACGTCGCTGTATGCCATTGATACGGCATGGGGCTTGTACACAGGCAGCAGCCGAGATCGCCAGCGAGTCCAAGAGCGAATTTCTGGCCAACATGAGCCATGAAATCCGCACACCCATGAACGGGGTGATTGGGATGCTGGGCTTGCTGCTGGGCAGCGATTTGAAGCCGCAACAAAAAGAGTTTGCCGAAGTAGCCCGAGGCAGCGCAGAGAGCCTGCTGGGCCTGATCAACGACATCCTGGACTTTTCCAAGATCGAAGCGGGCAAGCTGGCCATCGAACCCATCCCCTTTTCCGTCCGGTCCACCGCCGAGGCGCTGACAGATTTTCAGTTACTGGCCGCCGAAAAGAAAGGCTTGGATCTGATTTTGCAAATTGATCCCACCCTGCCTGACGACCTGGTTGGTGACCCAGGCCGGATCCGACAAATCGCATCCAATTTGGTCAGCAACGCGATCAAGTTCACCAAGGACGGACAAGTCATCATCCGGGTCTTGCAGGCTGGCCCCATCGATACACACGCGCATCTGCGTGTGGAAATCATCGACACAGGCATTGGCCTGACGCCCGAGCAACAAATTCTCACAGGCTGATTCGTCCACCACACGGGTGTACGGCGGAACAGGACTGGGCTTGGCCATCTCGAAACAACTCGTCGAATTGATGGGCGGCACCATAGGGGTCCACAGTACGCCTGGTCAGGGCAGCACATTTTGGTTCACCCTAGATTTGCCGGTTGCTGGCACCGCAGATACAGCAGGTACAGCCCAACTCACGGCACCCAGCGTTCATGCAGGCAAAACCATGTTGTATGCAGCAGACCACCCCACAACCCGTCAAGTGCTGGGCGATGAGTTGGGCATGTTGGGCTTCAAAACGTTGCAAGCGTCATCGGGCTTTGAAGCCTTGAACGCGATCCAATCGGCTGCTGATAAGGGCACGCCGATCGACGCGGCCATTTTGTCCATCGATTTATCCGGCCTGGATGGGGTCACACTGGGCACCGCCTTACAGGACGAAGCCAAACTACGACAGACCCGATTGATCATTCTGGGGCCAGCCTCACGACAGTCTGAACAAGCCACCTTGGTGGCTGCAGGTTTCTAGGGCTACCTGTGCAGCCCGATACGCCGAAGGGATGTTCGCAACATCGTGGAAGCGGTGCTTGCACCGCCGCCCCGTCCGCTTGAATTCATCACCCGACATGGCCTGGTCGCAGCCATTGAAGACGATGGCAAAAACACGCCAAGCCAGCACCCCTTCCTCAATTGCCGCATCCTGGTTGTCGACGACAACACGGTGAACCAGAAAGTGGCTTCGGTCATGCTGCAACGCTATGGCTGCATGGTCGATGTGGCGGCCAATGGCATCGAAGCCTGCAACATGGTCAACATGTTGCCCTACGATCTGGTGTTGATGGATTGCCAAATGCCCGAGATGGACGGCTACCAAGCCTCACAAGCCATTCGCAAGCGTGAGGCCGAGCAGCGCGTGCTTCGGCGCATCCCCATCATCGCCCTGACAGCCAACGCCATGGAAGGCAATGCTGAAAAATGCCTGGCCGCAGGCATGGATGCCTACCTGAGCAAACCCATCAGGCCTGAGGCGCTGTATGACACCTTGCTGCAGCACCTCTCGCGAAGCGATCCGCCAACGGCCGTGCCCAGCTCGGGGCACAGGGCCAGAACACCGACCGACTTGTACGCCGGATTCAAGGAGATGCACGACATCCTCGGCGAGTCCTATGCTGAATTGGCTCAGCTATACCTGACGGAGGCCCCCATCAAGGTCAAACAACTGACAGAAGCGATGACCCAAGGCAACCTTGATGCCACACACAGCATCGCTCACCACCTGAAGGGGAGTTCACTGTCTTTGGGCGCCACAGACCTGGCTGAACTGCTGGCTGTTTTAGAGGCCGCGGGGAAAGCGGGTGACCAGGGCACCATCAGTTTGAACAGCCCCAAACTGATGTCAGTGTTTGCGCAAACCGAGTTAACCATGAACCATTTCTTGCAGGACGAAATCAGCACAACCGTCCGCTGATCACATTAGCGCTCTCCCTCGACACCCCTTTTTTTGGGGTTTTCATGCGTTGTCCGTCACAAGTGTTTAACGAGACCATGATCCCCCCGATACACGGGGATCATTCAATTCGAGACATTTGAATTACCGACAGGCACAACATGAAAAAGATCCTGATCACAGCCGCAATCGCTCTCGTTGGCGCATTGACCGGTGCTCAACCAGCGATGGCCGCTGGCTACACCCAAACCAAATATCCCATCGTCTTGGTGCATGGCCTGTTCGGCTTTGACAGCATCTTGGGCATTGACTACTGGTATCGCATCCCGGAAGCACTGCGCGCTGACGGCGCCCAAGTGTTCGTCACCCAAGTATCGGCCACCAACGCCACTGAAGTACGCGGCGAACAGTTGCTGACGCAAGTCAAACAGATCTTGGCCATCACCGGCGCCAGCAAGGTCAACCTGATTGGTCACAGCCATGGCGGCCCCACCGCTCGCTACATCTCCGGCGTGGCACCTAGCTTAGTCGCCTCTGTCAGCAGTGTCGGTGGCGTGAATCGTGGCTCTGACTTTGCCGATGCCTTGCGCGGCGTGCTGCCCAACGGCTCACCTTTGACGGGTGCTGTGGCGGCCACCGTTGATGCAACGTTGACAGCCTTGATCCAAGGTTTGTCTGGTCAATCTTCCCTGCCCAAGGATGCCAATGCCGCACTGAACTCGTTGTCGACAGCCGGCTCGCTGGCCTACAACGCCAAGTTCCCTGCCGGCGTGCCAACCAGCGGTTGCGGCAACGGCGCCACCGTGGTCAATGGCGTGCGCTACTACTCTTGGGGCGGCTCTACCCCCTACACCAACTTGCTTGACCCCATTGATGCGCCATTGCTGCTGACCAGTGCCTTCTTCAGTGGCAAGGCCAACGATGGTCTGGTGTCGGCCTGTTCCATGAACTTGGGCCAAGTCATCCGCACCAACTACATCATGAACCACTTGGACGAAGTGAACCAGACCGTTGGCTTGGTCAGCATCTGGGAAACCAACCCCCTAAAGTCGGCTGGCCTCTGATCGCATCAAACTGCCCTCTCAAAAAGACCGCCTAGGCGGTCTTTTTTTGGAGAAAACCATGACTAGCAAGATTCTGCTGAAAACCACTGCCAACAAGTCAAGAATCGCGTGGGCCCTGGCCGCAGGCGTGGGCGCCTTGATGACCTTGGTATTCACCCACGGAACCGGACCAGCAGACCCAAGCCATGCACCCTCGGTTATTGGCAGCTCAAATGGCAACGACCTCGCCCGCACCTTCATGGGCACCACACCTGACGGCACGCTGGCCAATCAAGGCAAGGACTTGATCCTCAGCCCTGAACTGATCCGGCGCTTTGAATACCATTTGACCGCCGTTGGCGAACGCACGCAGGCACAGATTCGCGAAGCGATTGTCAAAGACATCACGACAGAACTGAACGAAAAAGGCCAAAAGGAAGCACTGCGTATCCTTGATGCTTACTTGAAGTTCAAAACGGCACTGGGTTCGGTCGATCAACCCAAAATGACCGAGATCAGCGGGGCGGCGCTAGCGCGCCACTTCAGGTCCATCCGTGACCTGCGGGCGCTGTACTTTCAGCCCAGCGAAGTCGCCGCACTGTTTGGCAATGTCGATGAATACGACGATTACACCGCCAAGAAGTTGGCCATCGTTCAAAACAAGTCACTGTCAGACGCCGACCGCGAAGCGCAACTTCAATATCTGAAGAACACGCTGAGTGCGGAAAGCCGCGCCAACGTTGAGCAACCCGTCGTACACCTGACCTTGGCTACCAAGGAAGAACAAGCACGGCAACAAGGTGCCACGCCAGCCGAGATTCAACAAATCAGAACCAATTTGGTTGGCGCGGATGCAGCCAAACGCCTGGAAGCGCTGGATCGTGAGGAAGCGGCCTGGAAGGCCCGCATCAAACAGTATCAGGAAGCTCGCGCCACCTCACCAGAGAGCGCACAGCAACTCAAGCACAACCTGTTCACGCCTCAAGAACAATTGCGCTTGGCTGCCTACGAATAAACATTCAATCAGGGAGGGCTTGCGTCGATGACGCCCCTCATGAACGCTGCCTGTTAGCCCGCTGACCATCCTTTGGATGGCATCGTTGCCAGCTGATTGCAGCGCTGATCACGGTGATCAGGAAGTAAGCCATCGCCACCGCATTGAGCCCGGCCCCGAGGACACGCCAACGATCATCCCACGCGCCAGCCAACAAGCGACACAACAGAGACAGATGCAGCACGCACAGAGGCCCATAAAAGCGGGCATCAAAGTGCAATTTGACCCGCGCCACAGCAGGCAAGATCACGGGGGCGTGCCCCATCACCATGCTCAACACAAAGCCCAAGCCCAACGCATGCAATGCGGCATCTCGGGTGCCATACCCATTGGCTGCGGCGATCCAGCACACACCTGCAGCAGCCAACCAGGCATAGCCACTCAGCAAACAAACCGCCATATAGCGGCTCAGGCCATGGGCTCGTATCGTGCGACGGGCAATGTCGAACAGCCCCAGCCACAAAGCCAGAGACAACAGCGCGCCCCCATACAGCCCACCGCCCATGACGCTGTCGCGCGATGCCAATGACACACCCGCAACCATCACGCCCACGATCAACCACAACGCCAGACGCGCAGCGGAAGGCACCTTGGTCAGACGCGTCATTTCCAGCCGTTCTGCGGCAATGGTCAAGATCAAAAAGCCGAACCACGCTGACAGCACACTGTCGCTCAGCCCCGCCACCATGAAACGGGACGTACCCATCAACCACACCAAAGCCGACAGCAACAGCATCCACGTGTGCTGAGCCGATTGCCGCTTGACGATCACCGCGTTGACGAGCACAAACACCACGGCTGCCACCTCAAACAGGGCTGCCCCCCAGGCATATTGGCGAACCAACAAACACGCTGCGCCCAAAGACGTGGCCAGGGGCACGACAAAAGCCCATGCAGCGCGCAACGCCACGGCACGTTCGATGCCGATGACGGTGCCCAAAAAACCGCAAATCATCAACGCAGAGTGCAAGCCCGATGCTTGCTTAGCCCAATCGAAAGCGGCCAACTCAGGCAAGGGCACGCCAGCCCGCAACAGACCACCAACCACCCCACTGATCAAACTGACGGCCACCAGGGCCATCATCAGCGGACGTGCCACCAGCAAAGTACGGCTCACCATTGCATCATCTGCCTGGCCCGCTCGCTCATGCGATCGGGTGTCCAGGGTGGCTCCCAGCAGATTTCAACCTCGATCTTCATGTCTGCCGGCACCACCCGATCCAACTCAGCCTGCACATCGTCAATGATCACATCGGTGACGGGGCAGGCAGCCGATGTCATGGTCATCAACACATGCACCTTGACCGCCGTCACGGTCACGGCATACACCAAGCCGACGTCCACGATGGACAAAGCCACCTCGGGGTCCACAACCTTTTGCAAGGCCTGCGCAATAGGCTGGCGCAATGATGCGTCACCGTCATAGTCAAAGGGGGAAGACTCTTGCATGGGCTGGCGCTCAGTAAAAACAATGTGTGGCAAGGCCGATGTTATCCATCTCCCTTGACGCGAGAGGCAGATCCCCTTCATGGCAACATAGCTTTG
>JBDKHX010000021.1:0-13412 GCA_039797415.1 Pseudomonadota bacterium
CCCCGAAGAATTTGGCACCCTGTGCGCCGTCGAAGACGCTCTCAATGACCAGGTGGCCGGTGAGCAGGCTGCCTATGTAGGCCGTTGCACCAGCAATGGCTTTCGAGACTTCTTCTTCTACGTCGCACCCGATGTGGATTGGGGGCGCGTGGTCGCCGCTTGCATGGAGCCGTTTGTGGACTATGTCTACGAAGTGGGCACCCGCGACGATCCGAAGTGGTCAACTTACTTCAACTACCTCTACCCCAGCCAGCGCGATGGGCAGTCGATTGAAAACCGTCGAGTCTGCAAAGCCCTGGAAGAGCATGGCGACACCTTGAAAGAGCCGCGTGAGATTGATCACTGGCTCAATTTTGGCAATGAGGACGACTTGTGCGCCTTCATCGATGCGGCTGAACGCATCGGCTTTCAGGTGCGTGAGCAGGCACTGGAGCCTGACGAAGACGATCGTTATGTCTTGCAAATGTTCCGCACGGATGTGCCGGGTTATGCGTCGATTGATGCCGTGACTTTGCCTTTGTTTGACTTGGCCGTCGCCAACAACGGTGTCTATGACGGCTGGGAGTCTGTTGTCGTTTACTGATCCCGCAAGGCTTGGCTTTGATCCGCCATGGCCGGGTTGCGTCGAGTGGGCGGCAGATCGTTTTGCGCGGTCAGCCCAGCCGGGCTGCTGCTGCATGCGCTGGGCGCCAAACTGCCAGGCCAGCCGATGGGCCCGGCTTTAGAGCCTGAATACGCCGCCGGGACATAGTCCAGGTAATACGCAGCGCGAGCGCGCCAGGCCAACAAATGGTTGGCACAAGCCGATCCGTTGCCCGCCACGGCGATGGCACCCATGAACACGCCCTTGGCGTTGTAAAGCGGCAGACCCGTGTCAAAAGACGGGGCCACGCCCGCTGCAGCCGTGTCTCGGTCGTTGGATGCCACCGAGCAGACCTCGCCGCGCCGGTTGACCACCGCAATCCAGTTGATGCCGTTGTTGTTGCCCGGTAGGTCCAGTTGATGCCGTTGTTGTTGCCCGGTAGGGTGCTGGCTTGGTGCGCCAGGCGAAGTCCGGCCATCAGGGCGGCTTGCCCCGGTAGTCCTGTGCAATCACTGCTGCCGGTTGTTTTGGATTTGGCCCAGGCATGTGCAGGGATCAGGGCGCAGGCCAGTGCGGTGACCAAGGTGGCGGATGCCGTCAAGGCGTTCAAACGCAAAGACATGGGGACTCTCCAAATGCAGGCATGACACATTGTCCGAGCGGTGTTTCGCTTCCGCACCCCCTGCTTCCCCTGATGTTCCGTTGAACGACACGTGTGGAATTGGTGCTTCTGATTTCGCTTTTCGGTACAGCCTTCCGCATGCTGATGTTGGGGTGGGAAATCAAGGGTTTCCACTTAAATTTCATGCACTTTTCACGACAGATCGTGCAAACTTCACGCATAAATAAAAGCTAAGTGACCGCACTTAGGGAGTGATCTGTCATGACTTCATACAACACGGTGAACCGAAACCCCACCCCTCATGCGCGCCTGTTTGTGGCGCATGGAGCCAAGGCTGGCGCCATTCAAGCTCAAACCGGTCTGCCATTGCTCCTGCCCGAAGTCACCTATGTGGATTGGGCTGAGTGGGAGCGTGCTTCCGGGCAAGGCCCCCATGCCCGCATTGACGTGCCGCAAAGCAAGCCGCATTTCGCAGGCTAATTGTCCGCAACCCGATAGTTTCAAGTCTCGACATGCCTGATCCTGTGCGCTCGCATATGGCGGGGGCACGCGGTGACAAAAGAGTCTTGTGATGCATTGATCGTGGGCGGCGGCCTGGCAGGTCTGGTGTCCGCTTTGGCGTTGCTGCGCCGAGGTCGTCGTGTCACCTTGCTCGACCGTCGAGGCCACGCGCAATTGGGCGGGTTGGCCTACTTCGCTTTTGGGGGCATGGCCCTGGTCGGCACACCCCAGCAGCGCTGGGCCGGGATTGCCGATAGCCAAGACCTGGCTTTGGCCGATTGGTTGCGCTTTGCCCGGTTTGCTCCCGATGACATCTGGCCCCGTCGATGGGCCGAACACTATGTGTCTCGCTGCTTGCCGGATGTCCACCAATGGTTGAAGGCCTTGGGGGTGGGTTTTTTGCCGGCCGTGCAGTGGGTGGAACGAGGTTGGCTGCAGGCGGGTAACACCGTGCCTCGGTACCACGTGTTGTGGGGCTCATCCCGGTACATGACCCAGCAACTGCTGCTGGCGATCCAACAGTTGGCCCGAACGCAAGGGCGCTTGACGGTGCTGACCGATCATCGGGCCTTGCGTTTGCTGCAAACCCAGGGGCGGGTGGTGGGCGTCAGCGGCATCAACGAAGCCACCGGCGCGCCATTTGATTGTCATGCGCCCCATGTGGTTCTGGCCACAGGTGGCATCACCGGGGACTTAAAGCGCGTGCGTCAACACTGGCCAAGCGCTTGGGGCACGCCGCCGATGCAACTGCTCAACGGCTCTCATCCGACGGCCGATGGGCTGATGCACGATCAGGCTGCAGCATGCGGCGCCCAGGTCACGCACCTGGATCAAATGTGGCACTACGTGGCCGGTGTGCGCCATCCGCAGCCGCATTTTGATGGGCATGGCTTGAGCCTGGTGCCGGCCAAATCGGCCTTGTGGTTGGATCCGGATGGGCGGCGCATTGGTCCGCAACCATTCGTCACCGGGTTTGACACGCGGGAGATGGTGGCCAGGGTGTCACAAGAAGGGTGGCCCTACACCTGGCAGGTTCTCAACCGCCGCATTGCTGTCAAAGAGCTGGCAGCCTCGGGTGCCGATCACAACCCAGCCATTCGCGATCGACGACGGTTGGCGCTGATCCGTCAGTTGCTCATGGGGCAACCGGCGCTGGTTGATGAGCTGTTGGCGCAATGCCCCGATTTTGTCCAGGCCCCTGATCTGGTGACCTTGGCCGAGCGCATGAACGGCGTGGCTGGTAACCAGCGCATCCGCGCAGAGGTGTTGGCGGCAGAGATCACGCCTTATGACGACCAAATCAAACGAGGCGAGGGCCACGTTTTCATAACGATGAGCAACTCAGGCGCATTGAGCAATTGCGCCATTGGTCTGGGGACCGCCTGCGAACTTGCCAATACCAGGCGATACAAGACCCGAACGCAGGCCCCCTGATCGCCATTCGCTGCCAGGTCCTCACGCGCAAATCCATGGGTGGGATCCAGACTGATCTGGGCAGCCGGGTGTTGTCGCATGGGGGTGATCCCATTGCGGGCTTGTACGCTGCGGGTGAAGCTTCAGGTTTTGGCGGTGGTCGATCGATTCCAACCTTTGAACAACTGGGACATACACCATGAAGAAGACGGGCGCTGAACTGGTTCGCTATGCCTTGGAGCAATTGGGCGTGCGCTACACCTTTGGCATTCCGGGTGTGCACAACACCGAGATCTATGACCAGTTGGCGGGCTCGCCCAGCATCACACCCATCCGTGTGACGGCAGAAGGCGGGGGCTCGTTCATGGCTGATGCGGTCAGCCGCACCAATGATCATGTGGGTGCCATGTTGATCGTGCCGGCAGCGGGTGCCGCCCTGGCCACAGCAGGCATGGGTGAAGCCTTCATGGCAGGGATCCCGATGATGGTGGTGGCCGGTGGCACGCGTGATGACCACGGCTTCAAATACCAGCTCCATGAGATGGACCAGTTGGCCATGGTGCGACCCATTACCAAAGGCCAGTGGCGTGTGCAAACCCATGCTGAGATCGTTCCCACCTTTTTCAAAGCCTGGGAGGTGGCCACGCAGGGCGAACCGGGGCCTGTGTTCATCGAGGTGCCGGTGAACTTGCAGTTGTTCCCGGGCGAGGTCGATGTTTTGCCCGTTTGGGTGCCGCCGCGAACCACCACGCAGTTGGATGACCGCTTGATCGAGCAGGCCGCTCAGTTGTTGGTGGAGGCCAAGCAGGCGGGTATCTTTGCGGGATGGGGGGCACGCGATGCATCGCCCTTGCTCATCGAACTGGCGGAGCTGCTGGAGGCACCCGTGGCCACCACCTTGCAAGGCCTGAGCGTGTTTCCGGTGAACCACCCTTTGCATGTTGGCATGGGCATCGGGCCGGCTGCCGTACCTGCGGCCGAGAACGCGTTCAAAGCGTGTGATGTGCTCCTGGCTGTAGGCAACCGGTTTGGCGAAATTGCCACAGGCAGCTTTGGCCTCGATCCCCATTGGCGCCTGATCCATGTGGACATCAACCCTGAGGTGTTCAACGCCAATTACCCGGCGCACTTGGCGGTGCAAGGTGATGCGGGTGAGGTATTGGCCGCCATCGTGTCCAAAGTCCGGCTGATCAAGGCGGGGCAGCGGGCATCGACGGGTTTGATGCGCGCGCAAATCGCGGCAGACAAAAAAGCCTATTGGGATGAATGGTTGGCCCATGACAGCAAAGATCGCGTCAACCCGGCCGTGTTCTTTCGCGCCATGCGGCGCTATCTGCCAGAGGATGCGTACGTCCTCACAGACGATGGCAACCACACCTTTTTGACAGCAGAGCTGTTTGGGGTGGATCACAGCAAACACTTGATCAGCCCGACGGACTTCAACTGCATGGGCTACTGTGTGCCCGCCGCCATCGGGGTCAAGCTGACCCACCCGGATCAACACGTGGTGGGCATTGTGGGAGACGGCTGCTTCTTGATGACGGCCACCGAAATCCTGACCGCGACCGAGCAGGGCTTGGGCGTCATTTACTGCGTGTTCAACGACGGTGAGCTGTCGCAAATCTCGCAAGCACAGCAGTTGCCTTACAACCGCAAAGCTTGCACCGTTTTGCCAGAAGTGCGTTTGCGTGGCATTGCCGATGCGGTGGGCGCGGTGTACTTGCCCATGGCCTCGAACCTGCAGGTGGACAGCGTCTTTCAACAAGCCCTTGCCACCGCACGCGAGGGCAAGCCCGTGATCGTGGACGTGCGCATTGACTACAGCAAGCCCACGCGCTTTACACAGGGCATCATCAAGACCAACTTGTCACGCATGGATCTGAGCAACAAATTGCGCATGGCTGGACGGGCGGTGTGGCGGCGCATTGTGCCGCCCTCAGCCAACTGAGCCGCGCGTTGATCAGGGCTTCGCTTCGAGTTCTTTGATGCCGTTTTCGGCTTGGGTGACGTCCTTGCCGAATTCATTGAGATACCGGCTGCGCTCTTCGCTGCTCCATTCGGCATCTGAGAAGGCGCTGCTTGGGTAGTTGGCGCTGGTGTGCATCACCCCAGGCCAACGCGGCATCATGGCCCGATCCGGGAAGCGATCCTCATACAGCAGGAAGCCTTCAACATCTCGCAGTGTGATCGGGAAGGCAGGCTTGAGATCTCTGACCAGCTTGCCAAACAAGGGGAGTCGGAACTCCTTCGCACCGGCAGTTACTTCGTCATTGAAAGTCAGCAAGGCAAACGGTTTGCCATTGGCGTCATACGCGCGGGCATTGACCACATAACGCCCTGGCTCTTTGATGTTGGCTTTGAGATAAAACGCCAATGATCCGTTCTCCATCGACTCATGCGCGCCGCCTAGCCATGTGGCGGGCACCAAGGGCGAATAGATGATGTCAAAAAAGGTTTGGCCAGGCCCAGCATCACCTTGCAGATAAACCTCTATGCGGATGGTGCCTGCCAGCGTGGCAAAGCCTTGGGTAGCGGGCTGAAAGCGCGCGCTCAAGATCTGGTCACCTGAACGCACATCGCCATTGGCGCCACGGTCTTCAAACTGAATGGCAACCGGTGGATAGGCGTTGATGTTGTTGCCGCCCTGAGTTTCATGCGCCACTGCTCGGCTGACGCGCAAGGGCAGGGCGCGGTTGTTGTCATCCACCAAGGCGACGGTGAACAACACGGACTCTTGCCCGCTGACAAACACGCGCTCTTGTGTGGTGCGCAAATGTTGGCCAGGGATGGCATCGCCCTTTTGCGTGCGCATGGGCTTGTCTTCGCTGACCGGCGCAAAGGGCTTGATCTGGTCTTGATGCTCGCTGATCGGGCGCGACTCGTGCGGATATTTGGTGGAGGCCTTGTAGCTGTCCAGTCGCTGTTGTGCTTCAGCCAGTTGGGCTTGCAGCAACTTGAGCTTGTCTTGGCGGGCTTGTTGAGCCTTGTCCCCAAAGCCCTCAACCGGTAGGGATGCAGCAGGCGGGGGCGTGGCGGCCACGGCCCCCTGTGTGGCCAAAGGCTGAGCGGCACTGTCCGCGTCGTCCCGGGCCTTCCAAACCAGCAGCGCGATGATGATCAAAACAGGGACTACAGCCCAAACGACTCGCCCAGACTGGGCCCCTCTTTGCATCATTTCGCGTTGTTCACCATGTGTGTTCGAACCAGCCCGACAACACCACCCCAATTGCTGCTGGTGTAGTGGTTATACGACTCGTTGTTGTCCCGGAAAGCGACCGAGTGATAAGACCACTTGGTCGAGCCACCCTCGTTCGCTGCCGTGCCCAAATTCAAATCGTTGCAAAACCAGTCGGCGGGGTTGCACAAGCTGGTGCCAGAGCTGCCGGACACGCCGCCAGAGGAGTGATAAGCCACGGCTTCGTCATCCTGCCCTGGCAACAAGCCGGAGTACAGCGTGCCCTTGGCGCCGGCATACATGTAGAACCACAGCGAACGGGTTGTGTTGTGGTTATACATGGCCCGTGCGGTGCTGGTCTTCAGGTCTTGTACCAAAGGCTCGGACACCGCCCAGCTACCCAGGTCTGACAATTCAGAGCCGCCGCCTGCACCTGCGGCCACGTCAACAAACTTGATGTTCCAGCCCGTTTGCGTGCCGCCTGTGCTGGCATTGCCGCATGTGCCATTGGCGGCGGGGACTGCATTTTTGATGGTGCGCGTGGTGCCGCCATACATGGCCAATGTGTAGCCCATCATCATGTCCCCGGCGCTGTGCGCGGCCACGTAGCACCAGTTGGTGCCGGTGCAGTAGCAGTCCAGCGCATTGCGCACCAGGTAGTTCTGGTCGGAGATGTGGTTGTAGCCATCCCAGTTGACGGACTTCTTGTTCACGCCAGCAGCCGTGCTGGATGGCCCCCAGTAGGTGAAGTCCGCGTAGTTGCCTAACGCGCCGCCACCGGTGCGACCATTGACCCACAACGAATAGTTGGTGGCGTAAGACACCGCGGCCATACCGCCGCCAACAACGGCTAACGCCGCCAGCAAGGAACCTTTGGATAAGCGCATTTCGTCATCTCCTCATGTCATCGCCTTGTCTGGCGGGTTGTCGTCGCAGAATTACTTGGCGTTGTTCACCATGTGGGTTCGCACCAGGCCAACCACACCTCCCCAGTTGCTGTTGGTGTAGTGGTTGTAGGCTTCGTTGTTGTCACGGAAGACCACCGAGTGATTGGTCCACTTGGTCGAGCCGCCTTCGTTGGCGGTGGTGCCCAAGTTCAAGTCGTTGCACAGCCAATCGCTGGGGTTGCACAAACTTGTGCCAGAGCTGCCCGATACCCCGCCAGACGAGTGGTAGGCCACGGCCTCGTCATCCTGGCCAGGCAAGATGCCCGAGTACAGCGTGCCCTTGGCGCCGGCGTACATGTAGAACCACAGCGAGCGTGTGGTGTTGTGGTTGTACATGGCGCGCGCTGTGGTGGTCTTCAAGTCTTGAACCAGGGGTTCAGACACGGCCCAGCTGCCTGCGTCAGACAACTCAGAGCCGCCGCCAGCGCCTGCTGCCACGTCGACAAACTTGATGTTCCAGCCAGTTTGCGTGCCGCCAGATGCCGCATTACCGCATGTGCCGTTGGATGCCGGTGTAGCGTTTTTGATGGTGCGTGTCGTGCCGCCATACAAGGACAGCGTGTAGCCAATCATCAAGTTGCCAGCGCTGTGCACGGCCACGTAGCACCAGTTGGTGCCGGTGCAATAGCAGTCCAGTGCGTCGCGGATGCGATAGTTTTTGTCCGCAATGTGGCTGTAGCCGTCCCAGTTGACGGACTTTTTGTTCACGCCGCCAGCCGTGCTGGACGGACCCCAGTAGGTGAAGTCAGCGTAGTTGCCTTCGGTGCCGCCCCCGGTGCGCCCGTTGATCCACAAGGAGTAGTTGGTCGCATACGAAACGGCTGCAACGCTACCTGCTACCGTGGCCACACAAGCCAACACGGTGCGCATCGAAAAACGCATAAAACCTCCGGGGAAATGTTTGCAAAACAACAATGAGTTGCAACTATCGGTGTGGAATAGTTCACGACACAACGAGAAGTTCCCCTAACGGCTTGCGTTAGATTTTTTGTGGTAAGCCCATGGATTTGAGCCATTTCTCCGAGTTCGTGGTAAATTTATGGGCTGTATAACCAGACGATCGCCCTTTGTTGCCTGTTTTCAGGTTGCGCTGGACGCTGATGTCCCGCCCGAGGATTTCCTAACATGGCAAAAGAAGAACTGATTGAGATGCAAGGCAAGGTCGATGAAGTCCTGCCTGACTCGCGTTTCCGTGTCACTTTGGACAACGGCCACACGCTGATTGCCTACACCTCCGGCAAGATGCGCAAGAACCACATCCGTATCCTGGCTGGCGACAAGGTCTCGTTGGAGCTGTCTCCTTACGATCTGACCAAAGGTCGCATCACCTTCCGTCACATTGAGCGCAGCGGCCCATCTGGCTACTCGCCACGTCCACAGCGCTAAAACGCGCATGACATTGCGGTCTTTCAAGGCCGCGCTAAACTGACGCATACCCCTCGGCATCCAAAGGAGTCGTCCGTGTTTGCGTCGCTTCACAAGGTGAAGCCCGTCTGGGCTGTCACCTTTTTGTTTTTCTGCGCCTCAACCGTTCACGCCCAAAGCAGTGAGCCTGTTGACCCATTGCAAGCCGCGATCCAAGCCGGTATTGCCGCTTTTGAAAAGGGCGACTACGACCAGGCCATTGCCAAGTTGCAAAAGCCCGCAGCCACCTTCAATGGTGATGCGCTGTACTACCTGGGCGAAGCCGTCACATTTCATAGTGGCCGCACGGGCTATTTGAAGCAAGCCTTCAATGTGCACAAGTTGGGTGTCGAGGCCGGTGACAAGCGCGCGCAGTTCCGCATGGCCGAGATGCTGGCCACGGGTGTGCCCAACAAGCAAGACATCGATGGGGCGTTGGCATTGCTGCGTCAGTCTGCCGAAGCTGGCTACGTGCCAGCGCGAGAAACCTTGCCGTTCATCTTGCAGGCGCGCGCGCAAGCTCGTGAGTGGGCAGACAAGATCAAGCCCGCCAATTTGATGGTGACACCAGCCCCAGAGGCTGTCGGCATGCCCGGCCATCTGTTTGGTGGTGACGCCCAAGCCACGTGTTCAGACGTTCGTGAAGCGGCGGTGTTGTCGGCCACAGGTCGAGATCTGTATGACCGCTTCTCTGGCGAGATGCTGCAGTACCACTACAACACGGTGGCCGATGCAATCGTGTCGCGCCCATCACTGGTCGCGTTTTATGCGCATGTCATCGCGGCTGACAAAGCGTTGTTCAAATCTTGCGCCATCAGCCAGGGGGTGCCAGCAGGTGCCGAGACCACGATCAAGCGTGTGACGCCTTTTGGCTTGGTGCAATTTGGGGGCACCAAAGACCAGAAGATGGATCCATTTTGGCTGGTGCCTAACAAGCTTGACACGAGTGGCAATCGACTCGGGTCAGCCGTGGGCGCAGGCTACTTCCAGCCGACGGATACCAAGTTGGTGGGGTGTACCAAAGAGGCATCCACACAAATCGTGTTGAACGGTGCCACACCTGAAGTGGTCAAGACATGCGTGACGTTTCAGTTGGGCATGGTCGCAGCCACAGGCCGCAGCCTGAAAGTGTCCCAGACCGATGAGAAGGGATATGTGTACATCCAACTGCTGCCCGAAGTGGTGGTGATCGGTCAGTTTGGCAAGCTGTTTTATTTGAATCGGGTTGAGGTGGCTGGGGGTTGAGAAGCTCTCGGCTACTTATGTTGTGAGGGGTGATGCCATCAAGTGGCTACGGTGCGGAACCAGTCGCGCTGCAGACGTCCCTCATGTAGCCGGTACATGGATAGACCATAGTGAAGGTCTTGCCCTTTGGCATCCTTGACGAAACCACGCTGTTTGCCCAGGCTCCAGAGAAATGCATCGACAAGCAGCATGGCTACATCAATGAACCACCAGATGCCTAGCCCACCGAACGTCACTAGCTTCAGTGCACCAGTTTTGTATTTGCCTAGATAAAACCGGTCTGCCCCAAAGAAGCCCAGCATCATGGAAAGCGGAAGGGCGATCATTCTGTTTTTGGTGGTCGGTGTGGTTTGTGCGTTGGTGGACATGTGGGCCTCTCTGTGTATGTTGTTGTGCTATTGGTCTGATGGGTTCTATTTCCAAGGCTTGGCCTCGTTGAGAACGCAGCGGAACTCTTGCCCCTGATCGGGAGGAACCTTGTGGCGGCCTAGTATGGTGTTGAATAGGTCATATGAGCCAACCCTCACAACGCGCTCCGTACCGCGATCTGGGCCTTGCGGGTTATGTTTGGGACTAATCGAGTAGTAGTCAGCCTGATACCAGTCTGCGACCCATTCCCAACTCGCGCTGCTAACCACATCTTGCATGCCGATGCGATTTTCTCCGTTGAGGCTGGGGGGGCTAGGTCTGATGAAGGGGGATGGCTTGCCTGCTTTGGCTTGTATCTTCGGGAGGATGGCATCGACTGAATGATCTTCGGATTGGAAGTCTGGCTGGTACTTGTTCTGCCATTTCAGATTCGGCCAGTTGTGCATCGGGTACGCAATCAACTTCCCGCCTTCTCGGGCCGCATATTCCCACTGCGCCTCTGTTGGCATTGCGAACGGTTTGCCTGTGAGGGCCCCTAACCACTCGCAGTAACCATCAGCATCAGCCCAAGTCACGCCTCTTGCAACGTAACCTGGCCTACGAGGATGGATGATTTGGCCTTCCGGCAGCAAATCCTTGCCGAGGCTCCGCAGATACAAGTCGTATTCACCAAAAGTCACGCGGCCCGTCATGATGGAATAGCCATCCAAGATGACTTCGTGGGCGGGGCCGCTGTCCTTGTTGCCTGTCAGGGTGAGCTTGTCCTTGAATACGAGGGGGCCAAAGTCACCCATCATGAATTTTCCACCCTTGAGGTGAATCATCCGTTTCTTGAGTGATGTGATCAATTCATCGAGCTCACTCTTGGTTGGCGTGCCCTGTGAGCGATAGTGGTTCACCAGAAAGACCTCGTTCTCGCGCAATGGATGCCAATCTGGAAAGATGCCACCCATCAGATAGTCCAACTTCACCCGTTCTTCATAACTGGGCAAGGGGATCCGAGAAAGCCGAATGAGCTCCTGACGCTGAGACTCACGGTCTTTTGGCAGCATGGCCAGGGCCGCTGCCTGCTCTGGATCCGGTTGCCACTTCCTTCGAGGTTTCGATGCAGCCTCTTCAGGAATGGTTGTGTGTGCGGGCAGGGCTGTTCCAAGCCTCGTTTCTGCCATGGATGATGCCGTGGGCAAGAGGGCGGCGAGGGTGAGTGATGCAGCAGCAAACAAGTTGAACGAATGGGACATTTTGTGCTCAAACAATGTGATTGTTATTGGCGCCAAATCCTGACCTACGCCACGCTACATGGGTGCCTAGGCCTTTTGAGAACCGATAGGTCGAGTCATCGGCAAAGGCCAAGGTGTAGCCCGGAGTGGGTTCGCTTTTGAGGGCCTGCGCAACCCTGTCGAAGGTGTCCCCACCACCCATAAGGGTTGCCAAGCGCATCTGCCCTGCATTGGGGCTTACCTCAGCGCCCATCGCTACGCCAATGCGCGAATAGATATTCTCGGCTTCTTGTGCGGTTTGTGCTGCGCTGAATAGCCACCGTGACAGATCTTGAATGTCATCCTGCAACTCGTCAAAGCGTCGCCTCAAGCCCTCTAACAGCCCCAACAACAATGCTTTCACCTCTGCCACAGAGGTCAGGATGTAATCTTCAGATGCTTGTATGCGCTGTAGCACTTCCTTTGATGCAGTTTTGACAAGGCTGTCCCAAGCTGCGGCCAAATCTTTGGCGCTCTTTCCCAGGTAAACGGCCATGGCTTTGCCTTCAGCAATCGCGAGAGCCTTCATGTAAACGAAGGCCTGCCAAGCTTCTTCCTTGAAGTATTTGAGGTTTTGGTCCAGTGCATTGGTCACTTGGTGTTTGAACCAGCGATCAAACTCAAGCAAGTGTTCCACACCTACTTCTGCGTCGATGCTCCCTTTGAGGCCCAAGCCCACGCATGCCGCCAATTTGGTCTTGATCCTGAATTTGCCACCGGAGTAGCCGATCTCGAACATGGCTGCACCACCAATCCCAGCTTGGCCTTGAGCGCCAGCGTTGATCTTTGCAAAGTCTTTGAATTCCGTTGAGGCATCTTTTTGCCATTGGAGCGCTCCGCCGACCTTGCCGCCCGCCTCGGCGCCAGCAAAGGCGCTCAGCCCGGCCTTGGCTGCACTCTCTGCATCGAGCTTGTCGACGCGGGCCTTGGGGTTGGCTAGTGCCTGTGAAGACTTGTTGGCAGGTGCGCCTTTCACGCCCTGCGTCATGTCGACTTTGAGTTTGAACTCCAAGCCACCTTCTGCCAAGATGCTTGCTCCGCATGTGGCAGAGACTTCGGCTTCAATCAAAAATCGCACGTAACCCAATGTGAGCATGTGTTGTCCACCTTTGGCATTTCTGCCAGCGGGGATTTCTAGGTTCAGCCCTTTCTTGGCGGGCAGATAGATGCTCATGTTGCCTTGAGCAGAGGCGAGATCAACGCCTGCTCGTGCGCTGCCAGTGAACTTGGCGCCAATCTCACCTTTGCCAGCGAGTAGGTTCTTGAAGTTCTCTGTTGATAGTTCAGAGCTTGCCGATCCCCCAACACCGCCAAAAAAGCGCATGAATGCTGCGCCACCAGAGAATTGAGTGCATGCGTCGTCGGGCGTTGCTTTGTCGGCCTTGTCCTTGGCCGCTTTTGCGTCGTATTTGGCGTTGAACGCTTCAACGAATTCTGGCGCCCAGCCGTCGGCCCAGAAGGTAGTTTCCACCTTGCTCAGTTCGCCTTTAACCGGGACCTTCTGAAAGGCTTCTTTCAGCTTCTTGGCATCCAGTTTGTATTCGCCCTTGTCATCCTTTGTGTAGAAAGACTTGAGCTTTGTCGCGTCGCCCGCGAGGTTGTGATAAACCCGCCAGTGATTCTTGACTTTGCTGGAGCGAACGTAAGTGGCTCGTCGGGTTTTGGAGAGCTTTTGGCCTTTGTAGGTGGCCAAGGGCAATAACTCCATCAGGCCATCGCCACCGTCATTGAATTTGGGGAGGTCTTTGAACTCTTTGAACATGGCCTCTCGGGCGGTGGCTTCAGCCTTGACAGCTTGATCCACAGCTTTCTGGGCGGATGCAATGGCTGTGGGGTCAACGCGCGATTGGGCCAAGTGCAGGTTTTGTGTGGCCAGAAATACGGACGATTGACC
>JBDKHX010000022.1:0-10259 GCA_039797415.1 Pseudomonadota bacterium
GTGGGCTTGCCATTGCGCCCAGATTTCGTCGGCGCGACGTTGCTGTCGTTCGGCCAGTTGCTGGGCGTTTAGCAAAGCTCTTTGCAAGCTTTGAATGCGCTCCAACTGCTGGCGATTGCTTCGACTCAGTTCGAGCCGGGGCAGCAGGTCGGGGGCTTCTTGTTGCAGTGCTTGAAGTTGCTCTGTCGTGCGATGCAATTGTGTTTGGCCGCTGATGATCTCCCCACGAAGGCGCATGTTCTCTTTTTCTAGCCGGTGCATGGCTGCGGCATGTTCTTGCGCCAGTTGTTGGCTGCGTTGTTGGGCGCGGGCCAGCTCACGTGTCAGGATGGCGTTCTCGTCCAGCAAGGCGTCCAGTTGCGCGTGGTCTGCGCGCACGGCCATGCCCACTTGGTGTTGCAGCATGTGGATGTCGCCCAGAACACGTGTTTCCAACTCAGGCGTGCAACGGCTGTGCATGAGCAGCGCCCAAAATGTTGAGGCCACTTCTTTGCCCTGCAAGGTGGTTTCCCAGCATTGGATGAGTTCGGCTTCGGTTTTGAGTTTGTTCAGTTGTTGCGTCCGGATTTTGTAGCGTTGGTCCAGATCTTTTTGAATGGTTTCCGCCAACCATGTGCGTGATTTGCAGGCGCCCACCGCCAGGCAGTGCAGCTCATAGTCGTCAGTCGGGACGGGTTGATCGGATCGCTTTTTGATCAGGCGTCGCAGCGTGGCAATGGGCATGCAAACGCCGACGACCGGGCAGTGTGCGTGATCTCCCAGATCCCAGATGCGCCTCTTCCTTGGCAGCACGGTGGTCAAGGCGGTGGCCAGGTAGGGCATGCTGACGGGCGCCTTGGTGGCGGTATCGGGTTCGTGCGGGGTGGGCACGAGACGCAAGGGGGTGTTTTCGCCTTGGCACATGGGGGGCTTTCTGTGCTTCAGTGCAAATGCACCGGGGCGGTGGTCATGCAATGGGCAGGTCCCCCCGCTTGAACGTCCTCCAAGGATGAGGCGGCTTGTTGTACCAATGTGTTCAGGGCGCCAAAGGCATCGGCTTGCAGGCGCAGGCTGACGTAATGGATCTTGAGGGTGACCACGCCGTCTTCACTGACGTGGATTTGGCCCAGCTCGTTGTTGGCCAACAGGGTGCAGAGACTTGGGGACGGCTCGTTGTGATCGGACATGAAATCCTCCTGATTGATGCGCCAATGCTAATGCGAATTATTCTCAACAAGTCGGGAAGGCCACGTTGATGGCATGGATTTTGGGTGCCGGGGCGCGCCGTCGCCGACCGGACGCATGTGTGGCGAGAGGTGTGGGCCCGCAGGGGCAACCCCCTGCATTGGGGGGCGTTTATTCCGCAAGGCAAAAAAATACGCTTGCAAACGCGAATGTGTCTCATTTAGACTTGTTGGAATGAGCTTTCACCTTCGCACCTTCGCAAGCGGTTCCCCGGATGTTCCCGAGCCCAAACAGGGTACGGGTGTCGTTCACCCAACGGGCCCGGGGGTGCCCCGGCTTTCGAGCCGAGCGATCTTTGCGGGTGTGACCGAAGTGGAAATCGAACACAACGGTGTGCTGTACAGACTGCGCCAGACTTCCTTAGGGAAATTGATCCTGACGAAGTAAGCAAGCAAAACACACACCACTGATCTGAACCAGCCAGCCATCGCCAGCCAGAAAACGCAACGCTTAAAGGAGCGTTCATGGCATGGGATTCATTCACCGCTGCGCTGACTTCTGACCACTACTCCCGTACACAGAGCCGGGTGCTGCGGCAACTCATTGAAGCACTGCTGTTCGAGCGTGTGCTGGCCCACGAGGTGACACAAGCAGGGCCGGACAGGGTGTGCTTTCACATCCATGGCCAGAGCCAGGATGGGCGTGCGATCGGATACCGGTGCCACGGCCGCATCAGCGAGAGCTTCGGGCGCATCCGAGTGGACGCGTCAACCCTTGAGCGCATCGACGAGGAGGGCGCGCGCCCGGTTGCATCGCTACAGGAGTTCGTGCTCGAAGTCGGCCCGCTGATCGACACCGACGAGGGGCTGTTGCACCGCTTCTTGCGCGAATTGCAGCAAACGTTATTGAAGGACACCCTGGCGCAGCCCATGCGCGAGACCGGTCCGCAAGCGCGCGATTTGACCGCGCTGGAAGGCCAGTTGCAGGATGGGCATCCTTACCACCCTTGCTACAAATCACGCCTGGGCTTTGACCCGGTCGACAACTTCCACTACGGCCCAGAGTTTGCGCCGTCGGTCTGCTTGGTCTGGCTGGCCATCCGGCGCACGCACGCGACCCTCACGGTGTGCCGCGACATCCAACTCGATGCCTTCCTGGATCGGGAGCTGGGGCCGGATCTGCGTCAGCGGTTTGCCTCGACGCTGCGGGGTTTGGGCCTGCTTCCGGATGATTACCTGCTGCTGCCGACGCACCCTTGGCAATGGCGAGAAAAAATCGCGACCGAGCTGTTCCCCTTGCTGCATCGACAAGACTTGGTCTGGCTGGGCGAAGGCGAGGACGTGTATCGACCGCTGCAATCCATCCGCACGCTGGCCAATTTCAGCGATCCAGCGGCGTCCCACATCAAGCTGCCGATCAGCATCGTCAACACCTCGGCGGACCGGATCCTGTCTTGCCACGGCGTGGAGAATGCGCCGCGGGTGTCGGACTGGCTGTGTGACATTCGGGACAAGGATGCCTCGTTGCGCGACATGGGCCTGGTCTTTTTGCGTGAAGTGGTGGGCATCACTTACCGTGATGTCAGCCTTCCGCCATTCATGCAAGCCCAGCAGTACGGCATATTGGGTGCGGTGTGGCGTGAGAGCGTGGACAACGCGTTGCAAGCGGGTGAATCGGCTGCGCCCTTTTCCGGCTTGAGCCAATGCGAAGCGGATGGCCGGCCCTTCATCGCGCAGTGGATTGAGCAACAAGGCCTGGAGTCTTGGCTGGATGCTTTGTTGCAGGCGTCGCTGCCGCCCCTCATTCACCTCTTGTACGCGCACGGTATTGGCATGGAAGCACATGCGCAAAACATCGTTCTCATCCACCGAGAGGGCAAGCCCAGCCGCATCGCCCTGAAGGATTTGCCGGGCGGTCTGCGCTTTGTGCGTGAGCATCTGGTTGATGCGGATCGTTGCCCAACTTGGGCACCCATGCCCGCGTTTCGCAAGCAGGGCAATGCGGCGGCGGGAATGGAATCCGTCGAGCCGAACGAGGTGAGGGACTACTTCCACGACGCCGTCTTTTTCATCAACTTTGCAGAGCTGTCGCTGTTCTTGCGCGAGCAATACGGATTGCCGGAAGCCACCTTCTGGACGCGTGTTGCCGCATGCATTGGCCGCTACCAGTCGCGCCATCCTGAGCTGGCATCGCGCTTTGCCCTCTTCGATCTGTTCGCACCAGAGATCAAGGTGGAGCAACTGGCCAAGCGAAGGCTGTTTGCCGAGACCGAAGCACGGCTGCAAGCCGTACCCAACCCCTTGCATCGCCATCGACCGCGCAGCGTTGAAGCGGCTGCGCGCCAAGGTGCGGCATGAGCACCCAAGGCATGGCTACCCGCCGCATCGTTGCTGCGACCTTCGCGGGCCATTTCGCCGCTGCTTTTGCCGCCTTGGGGATGCCGCCGTTCTACGACCGCATCCTGCGGGACGCGTTGCGCAGCGATGCGGCTTACCTGGCTGGATGGTTCTTTGTCATCCCCACCTTGCTGGCGGCCCTGTCCAACCCGTGGTGGGGCGCGTTGGCAGACCGGTTCGGAAAGCGGCGCCTGTTGCTGCGTGCACACCTGGGTCTGGCGGCCAGCTTTGCGCTGACCAGCCTGGCGGGCAATGTCTGGCAGTTCGGCGCGGCCTTGGCATTGCAGGGCGTGCTGGGCGGCACCTTTGCGGCCTCCAACGCTTACCTGGCCACAGTGGTGCGCGGCCATGACCTGACCCGCTTGCTGACCTTGATGCAAGGCTCGGCGCGTGCGGCGCTGTTTGCCGGCCCTGCTTTGATGGGGGTGTTGGCACAGGGTACACAGCCCTTGCTGATGTATCGCTATCTGGCCGTGCTGCCATTGGCATCGGCGTTGTTGATCTGGTGGCTGCCGTCCAGTGAGGCGCCACCGGCATCGTCTGCACCCAGATCGCAAGCTGCAAGTGAAGCCAAGGCGTGTGATGAGGCCGTGTCGCCTTGCCTGGTGTCGCTAAGCCTTTTGTACGGCCTTCAGTTCGCGTTCATCTTTGCCACGGTGATCACGTTTCCGTACTTCGTGTCGTATGCGGAACACCGTCTGGTGAATTTGCCCACGGCCGCACCGGGCCTGCTGTTTGGCCTGCCGCATCTGGTCTATCTGTTTTGTGCTTTCCCGATGTCGCGTCGTCTGGGACGGGATCACTTGCTCGGGACGCTGGCGGCCAGCCAGGTGCTGCTCATCGTGGCGCTGCTGGCGCAGGCATGGAGCCACGATCTGGTAGCCCTGATGGCGTGGCGCATCGTGATGGGCGTGGCAATGACCGCCTGCTACATCGCCTTGCATGGCTTGGTGGCCGCGATCACCCATGCCGGCAACGCCGGCCGCCGATTCGGGGCCTTGGAGGGCAGCACCAAGTGGGGGGCTGTTGCGGCGGGCCTGGTCGCAGGCATCGCTGCCACCCATTGGGGCCTGCATGCCGCTTTTCTGATTGGTGCCGCCACGTTGGGCGTCACCACGATCCCCTTGTTCTTTCTCATGTCCCGGTCAAGCCGAGGCGCTTTCAAACAGCCAGCGCGCACGACAGATGGACCGTGCAGCCAGCCACCCACTGATCTTGGAGGAGTTCATGTCAACTCTCGCATTGCATCGTAGTCAGGTTGTGTCGGCGGCGTATTGCGCGGCCAGCCAGCGTAGCGTGGAAACGCTGCTCAATTGCTATTGCCGCGAGGTGGCCATCCCGGAAGGCCATGCCAGTGTCGGCCCCCTGTTTGGCCAGAACGACTGGCCACTGGCTTTGCGTTGCGCACTGGCGACCGGCCAGGCGTTGCACATCCTCTTCCCGCGCCTGGACAGCCGGGTGGTGGTGGCCGTGCAGCAGGATTCGCCCACCGGCAACCATCGTTATCTGTCTGCGGTGTATGGCAAGACCGCAGGACGGGCTTGGGCTTTGCTCGATTGGCGTGCATTGGCCACCCTCGTGATACGGGACCTGGCGGCCAAGAACAACCAACCGTTCAACGAGGAATTGTTGGCGCAGATTGAAGACAGCGTGATGGTCACGACCGCCATCCTCGAAGCGCCTTGGGCGAATGCCATCCCCTCGAATCCCTTGGCGGCCTATCTGGACTCCGAGCAATCGCTGACCTATGGCCACCCGTTCCATCCTGCGCCCAAAAGCCGGCAAGGATTCACGCAAGAAGACCTGCGCCGCTATTCACCGGAGCTGCGAGGCGGCTTCCCTCTGCATTACTTTGCGGTGCAGCGCGACGCGGTGCATCAGCAGTCCACGCTGGATCGGGCTTGCACCGACATCGTGGCTGAACAAGCGCCATCGGGCTTGGTGGCTGACGATGATTTTCTGCTGATCCCCGCGCATCCCTGGCAAGCGCGCTGGCTGCTGGAAAAGCCCCTGGTCACCGAAGCCATGCGCCAGGGGCGCATCCGCCATCTGGGCGCGCAGGGTGAGTTGTACTACCCCACGTCATCGGTGCGCACGCTGTACCAACCTGGCCATCCTTACTTCTACAAGTTCTCATTGCATGTGCGCCTGACCAATTGCGTGCGCAAGAACGCCGTGTACGAATTGGAAGGTGCCTTGCAGGTGAACCGCATCATGAGCGGGCTGCTTCCGGCCCTGAATCAACGCTTTCCCGGTGTCGCCATCATGGCGGAGCCCGCGTTTTTATCGGTCGATTTGAAGGACGGCGATGTCGAACGCAACCGCGAAATCACCGAAGGCTTCGGCTTGATTTTGCGCAGCAACTTCAACGCGCAGAACTTGCTGCCGGGCGCGGTGCCTTTGATGGCGGGTGCGCTGTTTGGTAACCATGTATTAGGTGAAGCACGCCTGGCGGCGTTGTTGCAGCAGATCGCCGAACGCGAGGGCATGGCGCTGGACGCCGTTGTGGAAGAGTGGTTCTCGCGCTATGTGCAGCAGACGATGTATCCGGTGCTGTACTGCTATTTTGCGCATGGCGTGGTGTTCGAGCCGCATTTGCAAAACGTCGTGATCGGCTTGCTTGCAGACTGGCCTGCACAAGTCTTCCTACGCGATTTCGAGGGTGTGAAGCTGGTGCCCGAACACTTCCATGCCGATGCCCTGAGCGCGGTCAGCCAACGTGCCTGGGAAGCCCTGTGCTACGACCCAGAGCGCGGCTGGAAGCGCATCGCGTATTGCCTGTTCGTCAACAATTTCTGCGAGGCGATTCATCAACTGAGTGCAGGCAAACCGGCCTTGCTGCAAAGGCTGTGGGCGCAAGTGCGCCGCCATTTGCTGTGCTACCAGGTCGAACATGGCACACCCCAATCGGCTGCGCGCATTGCCTCGGTCTTGACGGGCGAAGCGCTGCCCTGCAAAGGCAATCTGAGCAACCGTTTCCTGAAGCAAGCCGATCGGTCAGCGGACTATGTGCCCTTGGCCAACCCCTTGGCGTTCCTGGTCGGGAGTCCTGCATGAGACTCGATTGGGATCGCGTGATAGCTGCAACACGGCAAGCGCATGCAGAAGCCGACTCGCCTTTGTGTGCGTATCTTTACGACCTCCAGGCCTTGGCGCACCATGCCGATCACCTTCGTGAAGGGCTGCCCCAGCACTGCGACTTTTTCTACGCCATCAAGGCCAACTCTGATCTGCCTTTGCTGGCCACGCTGGCGTCACGGGTCGATGGCTTCGAGGCGTCGTCCGGCGGTGAAATCGCATGGCTGCAACAGCATGTCCCTCAAGCCCCTGTGATCTTCAGCGGGCCGGGCAAGTTGGATGCAGAGCTGAGCCTGGCCTTGCAACACGGCGCCACCGTGCATGTGGAAAGCCTGCATGAGCTGGAACGCCTGGCGGTGCTGGCGCGAGCCCGTGGCCAATCGGCATCCATCTTGCTGCGGGTCAATCCGCCATTGGCCGAGTTGGCCACCACCTCGCTTGTCATGGGTGGCAAGCCCACACAGTTCGGCATCGCCATCGAGCATTTGCCCGCTTGCCTGGAACGCTTGCGCCAGGAGCCCGCCCTGGTGCTTCGCGGGTTCCATTTCCATTTGCTGTCGCATCAGTTGGATGCCGACCGGCATCTGCAACTGCTGTCAGCCTATTTGCGCCAAGCCCGGCAGTGGTGCACGCAATACGGCTTGCGCATCGAGCACATCAATGTGGGCGGCGGCATCGGGGTCAATTACCGGGAACCGGATCACCAGTTCGACTGGCCGCGCTTCAGCGCAGGCTTGGCGCATTTGTTGGACGAAGAAAAGAAGGCGCATGGCGGACACGACGTGCCACGCTTGCGATTCGAGCTAGGCCGCTTTGTCAGCGCCTTTTGCGGTTATTACGCCACCGAGGTTTTAGACATCAAGCAAGCCGGTGAGCGCGCGTTCGCCGTCGTGCGGGGCGGCACGCATCACTTTCGCACACCGTATGCGCAAGGGCACAGCCATCCGTTCCGGATCTTGCCTGTGGAGGCTTGGCCCCATCCCTATTCACGCCCAGCCATCCGTTCACGCCAGGTGACGGTCGCGGGCCAGCTTTGCACACCGAAAGACGTGCTTGCCAGGGATGTGTGGGTCGACGAATTGCGGGTGGGTGATCTGCTGCTGTTCTCTCACGCCGGGGCCTACGCCTGGCACATCTCGCACCATGATTTTCTGCGTCATCCGCACCCGCGGCATCTCTATCTGCCGGCCCAACAGCCGGCCTGATTTTCCCCACTTTTTACATCAACAGAAGGCTAATAGTTGTGCAACACCGTCCCATCCGTCTCCATGTTCTGATGCTGGCCATCGCGGCCTGGTCTCCTCATCTTGCGCGCGCGGCAGAAGACGAAGCGCTTCCCACGATCGTCGTCAGAGCAAACGCCAACGACGCGGTGCATGGCAGCGCCAATGGTGCGACCAAGCTGGATGTGCCCTTGCGCGATGTGCCGCAGGCCGTGCAAGTCGTCAGCAAGGAATTGATGCGGGAACAAGGCGCGCTGGAAATGAAAGACGTGCTGCGCAATGTCAGCGGTGTCGCTCCGGCCCAAGGGGAAGGGCGACGCGACCAGTTTTACATCCGCGGTTTCGATGCCACCCGAGACACCTTGATCGACGGCATGCGGGATGACAGTTTGTACTTCCGCGATCTGGGCAATGTGGAGCGGGTGGAAGTCATCAAAGGCCCCGCTGCCGTGTTGTATGGCCGAGGCTCTGCCGGTGGGGTGATCAACCGCGTCACCAAAAAGCCGGTCAGCAAGACACTGCGTGAGGTCACCCTCACTGCGGGTTCAGACAACTTGCGCCGGCTGGACGCCGATCTGGGTGGTGATCTTGGCGGTGCATTGGGCACGCAAGCAGCCTTCCGCGTCACGGGTGCCCATGAAACCGCGGACAGCTACCGCGACGTCGTGCATTCGGAGCGGTCGGTGTTGGCGCCTTCGGTGGCTTGGTCTGCGGGCGGCCGTACCCACTTCCTGTTGCAGACCGAATTCCTGCACCAGCGTCGCACGCCTGATCGTGGCATTCCCTCGCTCAATGGGGTGCCCGCCGCTGTGCCGGTCAGCCACTTCTATGGCGAACCGTATGACTACGCAACGACCGATGCGCGCAATGCACGGTTTGGCGTGGAGCATGCAGTGAATGACAAGCTGACGCTGCGCAACAACCTCCAGTACTCGACCTTGTCACTGGATGCGGTCAACACGCGGACCCTGGGCTTGAGCACCGACAAGACCCAAGTGCGCCGGCAGGTCACGTATTTCCCGCAGGATCAGGCCAACTACCTGAATCAAACCGAGGTGGTCTATGAACTGGACGCTGGCGCCGTGCAGCACGCTTTGCTGGCGGGGCTGGAGCTGGGGCATCAAAAGGCCAACAGGTTGGTGCGTGCGGTGACCGCCAGCACCATCAGTTTGCAAGCGCCACAATATGTGGCGGCCATGCCGAATCTGTCAGCCTTGCCGCTCACGATCGACAGTGCTTTCAAAGCCGATACGGCCGCGCTGTACACGCAAGACCAGCTCTCGTTTGGCCCGCACTGGAAAGCCTTGGCGGGCTTGCGTTTTGACCAATTCCGGCAAACCCAGGCGGACCATCGCACCGGTCTGGTCCAAGACCGCAACGACTCGGTCTGGAGTCCTCGCGTGGGGATGGTGTATCAGCCTGACCCTGCGCATGCGCTCTATGGCAACCTGAGCCGTTCTTTCCAGCCCGTGGGCAATGACTTGTTCTACAACGGCACGGACTTCGCGCAGATCAAGCCGCTTGAATCCTTGCAGCAGGAAGTTGGCGCCAAGAGTGAATGGCTGGGCGGTCGTCTGTTGTCGACCCTCGCGCTCTATCAGATCACCCAGCGCAACGTGGTCACCAAGGACCCCACCGATTCCGCAGGGCTGCGCCAAGTGCAGACGGGCGAGCAGCGAAGCCGAGGGCTGGAAGTGGATCTGTCCGGCACCATTCAGCCAGGCTGGAAGGTGTTTGCCAACAGCGCATGGAATCTGGCGCGCATCACTCAGTCCAATACGTTTGCGATCGGCAACCGACCTGCCAACATTCCCAAGCAATCTGCGAGCGTGTGGACCAGCTACGAATTGGGGCATGGCCTCACCATCGGCGGGGGGGCGTTCTATGTGGGAGACCGTTTTGCCGTGGAAGACAATGCGGTGCGGCTGCCTTCCTACGTGCGTCTCGATGCCATGCTGGCTTACAAAAGCCAAGCGTGGGAAGCGGGGCTGAATCTGAACAATCTGGCCAACCGGGTCTACTACGAATCGGCCAACAATAACAATCAGATCCAGCCGGGGCCGCCTCGCAGCGCCTTGCTGTACGTCAAGGCGCGAATCTAAGAAAGCGCAGTCATGACGGCCCTGTCAAACCTTGGATCAGGGGGCGGGGCTGCTGTCAATTGCGCAGACGAGCCAGTGCCGCGCCCGTGATGTCGCCCAACTGCTCCAAAAACTCCACACCCATCTCTGCGGTGTAGCGGGTGGGGTCGGGTGAGCCCAGCACCAGCAAGCCAAAACACGCGTCGTCATGGCGCAGCGGGATCATGGTCAGGGATGTGATCGTGTGCGATTCATCCAGCCACTTGGCCGCTTCGAAGTTGGAGTTGATGCCGCAGTAAGGATGCGTCAGGCTGTTG
>JBDKHX010000023.1:0-10175 GCA_039797415.1 Pseudomonadota bacterium
CCTGGAGTTCTACACATCTGAAGAGCTGCAACGCATCGTGACCCGATCGGCCAAGTTGCTGGGAGCCCCTATTGATCCCGACGGTGCCATGGAAGTGGCGCGGCGGTCTCGCGGCACGCCTCGTATTGCCAACCGGTTGTTACGCCGCGTGCGTGACTACGCCGAGGTCAAGGGCGATGGCCGCATCACCAAGATCATGGCCGACAAGGCTTTGGCCATGCTGGATGTCGACCCCTTGGGCTTTGACGTGATGGACCGCAAGTTGTTGGAAGCGGTGATCCATCGCTTCGATGGCGGCCCGGTGGGGCTGGACAACCTGGCGGCAGCCATTGGTGAGGAGCGCGAGACCATCGAAGATGTGATCGAGCCCTATCTGATTCAACAAGGCTTCTTGCAGCGCACCCCACGGGGCCGCATTGCCACCGCTGCGGCCTTCAGACACTTGGGGCTTCAAGCCCCTCAGGGCGGCGATTTACTCGACGCCTGATCGATCATCCAGCATCAACGACGGCGCAAGAGATGAACGAATTCGTCTTTGCCGTCTTTTTGCAGCGTTTGCTGATCAACCAGGTCGTTTCCGGTTTGACGGGCAAAGGCTTGGAAGTCCCGCACTGAGCCGGGGTCCGTCGCCAGCACCTTGAGCACCTCACCGCTTTGCATGTCAGACAAAGCCTTTTTGGCTTTGAGAATTGGCAAAGGGCAAGTCAAGCCACGTGCATCGAGTTCTTTGTGAATGTCCATGGTGTGCAATCGAAACTAGAGGCCATCAGGCAGGGAACACGCCGGTCGAGAGGTAACGATCACCCCGGTCGCAAACGATGAAAACGATGGTGGCATTGGTCAAGGTCTGAGACAACTGCAAAGCAGCCCAGCATGCGCCCGCAGCGGAAATGCCGCAAAACAGACCTTCTTCACGAGCCAGTCGGCGCGCCATGTCTTCCGCGTCAGCCTGCGAGACATAGATCATCTCGTCCACACAAGATGGGTCATAGATTTTAGGCAGATAAGCCTGTGGCCACTTGCGAATGCCCGGAATGCGCGAGCCTTCGGTCGGCTGCGCACCGACGATGCGAACATCGGGCTTGACCTCTTTGAGGAAGCGGGATGTGCCCGTGATGGTGCCCGTTGTGCCCATGGCACTGACAAAGTGAGTGACACGCCCATGCGTATCTGCCCAGATTTCAGGGCCTGTGGTTTCGTAATGGATGCGGGGGTTGTCTGCGTTGGCAAATTGATCCAACACCACACCTTTGCCCTCACGCACCATTTGATCAGCCAAATCACGCGCGTATTCCATGCCACCGCTTTTGGGCGTCAAGATCAATTCAGCACCGAAGGCCTTCATGGTCTGGGCACGCTCGATGCTGAGGTCTTCCGGCATGATCAAGATCATGCGGTAACCACGCACAGCAGCCGCCATGGCCAAAGCGATACCGGTGTTGCCAGATGTGGCCTCGATCAAGGTATCGCCAGGCTTGATGTCACCTCGCTCTTCAGCACGACGGATCATGCTGATGGCCGGCCGATCTTTGACGGAACCTGCTGGGTTATTACCTTCCAGCTTGGCCAAGATGACATTGCCGCGCGCGTCGTTGTCGGCGCCGGGGATGCGTTGCAGTCGGATCAGGGGCGTTTTGCCAATGACGTCTTCAAGCGTGGGATATGACATGAAATGAGCAGGTGCACGTTGGGAACAGCGCTATTGTCTCAGGCCACAAAGGCACAAACGAAACACGCTGACAAAGAGCCTGCTGAAGTATCTGTTTTGGGAAGTGATCAAACAAAGAACTTGTTTGATGAATCAGCTGCGGCTCGATTGAGTGAACTGATTGATGGTGCCCCAGGTCGGAATCGAACCGACACTCCTCGCGGAACGGGATTTTGAATCCCGCGCGTCTACCAATTTCGCCACCGGGGCTCCGATGTCAAGACCATTAATGTAGCACAGCTTTAATGCGCCAATCCAGATGCCAATGCAAAAGTGTGGGTTCTTGCAGACAGAGGCGCATTGGGTGAGGCATTGAACAGGTAGCCCTGCCCTCTCACGGTTTGGATCAAACTGGGCTGCCTAGGGTCGTCACCCAACTTGTGGCGCAGCCTGGACACCAGCAAATCAATGCTGCGTTCAAAAGCATCCAGACCACGGCCTCGGGCCTCATCCATCAGGCGGTCGCGTGAGATGACTTGGAAGGGTTGACTCAGAAAGGTCAGCAACAAGCGGTACTCAGCTTGCGACAGGGTAACGGGACTGATCTGCGGATTCGAAAGCTGGCGTCGCTCCGTGTCCAACACCCATGGGCCGAAACGGACCCAATTGCGTTGCGATTGAGACTTGTCTTGCTGCCTGCGACGCAAGGCATGCAACCGAGCCGCCAACTCCCTTTGCTCAATAGGATGGACCATGCAGTCATCCGCCCCCAAGTCCAGCAGCGCCACACGGTCCATTGCAGACGCCACTGTCAACAAAACCACCAAGGGCTTGCCAAGCTGCCTGGCCCGCATGAAATCAGGATGGGTATACGCCTGCTGGGCTTTGTCGGCCATCACCAGGCACACGTCGGCATCGGCCATGGCTTCAGCGCGAGTTTCTATCCAATGGATGCGGGTATGTGTCTGGCCCATTGTGGGACTCCATCTGTCGGTATTACTGATCCCGACTTTAGGTAAGGCCACACAAGGCAATAGGCCGATGTGGTGGGCTTTGACGCGTCAGTTTCATGACCAACGGACAAAGCAGACGTTCTTGTCAAACCCGATACAAAGGGGACAAAAGCCATACACATGAGGAGAGAAAACTGACCTCACCCACAAAGGGTTGTGTCATTTAATTTTGAAAGGAAACCATCATGTCGACGATATCGGGATCGATGTCCAGTGTGAGCAGTTACAGCTATAGCTCAATGCCGTCTCGCATGGAAGGCCGTGGAAAACCAGATTTTTCGAAAATTGATACCGACAGCAGTGGCGGACTGGATCAGACCGAGTTGAAGGCGATGCTTGAAAAGGGCCCCAAAGGGGTCAATGGCCCGTCGTCAGATGATCTGTTCAGCAAGCTGGATTCGGATGGTGACGGCAGCGTCACAGAATCAGAACTCAAAAGTGGCATGAAGCCGCCACCCAATGATGAGCAAGTACAGCAAAGCGGTTGGGGATCGATGGGAATGGATACGCAGGCGTTTGCCAGCATGATGGGGCCACCTCCACCACCCCCATCGGGCGGGCAGGGCATGTCGATCACCGATGCGATCAACAGCCTGGACAGTGATGACGATGCTTCAATCACCTCGGCAGAGTTTGGCATCACTGAAGCTGATGGCGCAGACAGCGCGCAAACGATCAAAACTCAGGTACTTCACTGAATGTGGTCGCTTGATCCTGACATGGAAAAAGCCTCTGGTTTGTGATGCCAGAGGCCCTTTGCTCAGGATTGAATGTGAATGCTCAGAAGGTTTCCCAATCGTGGGCGTCATGCGACGAAGAGTTGGACACGGCTTGCGACGGCGCCGGCAACTGAGGTGCCGCAGGCTTGACCTGTGCCTGTGGTGCCGCGGGCGTGACAGCGCCACCGGTCGGACGAGCGCTGCTTTTTGGCGTCCGGTGGATCACAGCGGACGCATGGTTTTGAACCGATGCACCTGAGTGGGTTTTGAATACGGTGACCGCATCCGCCAGTTTCGAGGCCTGGCTACGCAGGCTTTCAGCCGCAGCCATGCTTTCTTCAACCAATGCAGCATTTTGCTGTGTGCTTTGATCCAGTTGTGCAACAGCTTGGTTGATTTGACCAATGCCTTGGCTCTGCTCGGTGCTGGCATGAGCGATTTCACCAACGAGATCTGTCACTTTGCGGACCTGAGTCACCACATCTTGCATGGTGCTACCGGCGGTGCTGACCAACGCGCTACCCGCATTGACTTTTTCAACGCTATCGCTGATCAGTGTTTTGATCTCGCGGGCAGCTTGCGCACTGCGTTGCGCCAATGAACGGACCTCACCCGCAACGACGGCAAATCCTCTGCCTTGTTCGCCAGCTCGAGCCGCTTCAACGGCTGCGTTCAAAGCCAGGATGTTGGTCTGGAACGCAATGCCGTCGATGACTCCAATGATGTCGGAGATTTTTTGACTGGATGACTGAATGCCATTCATGGTGTCAACCACTTGGCTGACGACCTCGCCACCGCGGGAGGCCACTTCAGATGCGGCACTGGCCAGTTGATTTGCCTGGCGTGCATTGTCAGCGTTGGTGCGAACCGTGCCTGCCATTTCTTCAACAGCGGCGGCGGTTTCTTGCAAGCTGGAGGCTTGTGTCTCAGTTCTGGCACTGAGATCGGTGTTGCCTTGCGCAATTTGCGATGAGGCCGTGGCGACAGAGTCAGCACCGACGCGAACCATGTTGACGGTGTCCGCCAAGCTGCTGACCATCTGAGCCAAGGCAGATTGCATGTCACCAATTTCATCTTTACGATTGGTTTGCACCCGCTGCGTCAGATCGCCTTCTGCCACCGCCTTGAGCACAGCTGCGGCATTTTCAAGTGGTTTGGCCATCATGTTGGCCACCGTGATGGCCAACGCTAAGCCCACCAGCACAACCAGGGCCAAGCAAATCCAAATAGCCCATGTGGCGGTACCATAGGCTCTGTCCGCCAAACGGCCCGCCTCTTCGCCGCCATGACGGTTGAAGTCAACCATCTTGTTCAACTGGGCACTGACGGCTGAAAACGCCTGCAAACCATTGCCCGACACCAGAGCTGCTGCGGCATCCGCATTGCCTGCGGACGACAACCGTTGCACCTCATCGTGCACGACCAGATAATCGGCCCAGAGTTTTCTCAGCACATCCCATTGAGCCCGCTCCTGCTCTGAAGCAATGAGGGGCCTGTAGGCTTCTTCGGCTTGCTTGAACTTGGCAAGCAGATCATTCATTTCACTTTCGAGCTTGCGCATGCCCGCCTCATCGGGCGTCAGAACATGGCGCATTTCCTTGGCACGAAAATCAGCCGTTGTCACATGAACATCCGACAAAGCCGCCACACTGGGTAGCCAGTTGGTAGCCAAGTCAGTTGCGCCGCTGTTGACCACAGACAAGCGCGAATTGGCGAATATGCCAAGAAAGGCGGTCAGACACAGCACCACTGAAAAAGCAGCAATCAATTTTGAGCGCAAGCGCAAATCGGCTAACCATTGCATGACGGCATCCTCAGACGATCCGATTGGACAAAGATGTACGCTCCGCAACAGCATGGAACGCCTTGCCCTATTTTGAGACGACTGAAAATCCGCATTGGAGAAATTCAGAGGGCAAATGGCCCGCTTTTCAATGCCTTCAGCCTGGGGCCCCAGCGATGCACGCAACAGCGCCCTGCCGTAAGATGGCAGCCAATTGAACCCCGAGTACTGACACAAGCATGCCTCCTCTGCCACCGGTTACCCAAGCCCTGATTCTGGCCAACGTAGCGCTGTACTGCCTGGACTTCACGATGGGCAATTGGCTGTCTCAGTGGTTTGCACTGTGGCCGATCCAAAGCCCTTGGTTCTACCCCTGGCAGGTGGTGACGTACGCGTTTCTACACGGATCGATCGGACACATCTTTTTCAACATGATGGGTCTGTGGATGTTTGGCAGCGAGCTGGAGCGCATCTGGGGCGGCAAACGCTACGCACAATTTGTGCTGGCCAGCATTTTGACCGCTGCACTGTGCCAATTGCTCTTCAATCTGATCGGCGGCTTCCGATCACCGACGGTGGGCGCTTCAGGCGGGCTTTTTGGCTTGTTGTTGGCATTTGGGATGATGTTCCCCAACCGAACCATCATGCCCTTATTTCCCCCCATCCCGATGAAGGCCAAGGTCTTCGTCGGACTGTATGGTGCGCTTGAATTGTTCTTGGGTGTCACGGGCACACAATCAGGCGTGGCCCACTTTGCCCACTTAGGGGGCATGCTGGGGGGCTGGCTGATGCTGCGTTATTGGCGCGGCCAGCCACCATTCAAGAAAAATGGGCGCCGAGGTTTTTGAGCCCTCGCGGGTTCAGCCCTGCGGCCCAACCAGTGACATCACCTGCTTGTAGGCATGCCAGGAGGCATGTCCCAGCACGACCAGCGCTGTGATCAAGAATCCCCAAAACACCATGACGGGCATCTGACTCAGCACAAGACGCATGCTGGTCAAGCCTGCGGTGACCGCGTCCACTGAACGATCCATCATCAAGGGCATGCTGATCGCGCTGATGGCATAGATCAGGCCAGCAAAAATGGAGCCAACCGCGGTGTACGCGACCAAAAAGGTCAGGTTGTCGCCGTGCAGCAGATCAGCCACCGACCCATCCCACTGAGGGATGCCATCAAAGCTGATGGCAAACACAATCATGGCGGCGCGCCCCCACAGCATTTCAAGCACCAACAGCACCCCTGCGAAGATGCTGATTTGGCCGATGCTGGCCTTCCAGGCCGACAGGGAGTGCCACAAACCAGGTTGGCGACCTTGCTCCAACCGCTTGCTGGCGTCGTACAAACCCAGACACAGGAATGGGCCCAGCAACAAAAAGCCCGCAGACAAGGCCAGGGTGTACTCCGGGGCTGCCTTGAAGGTGGCCAACAAGAACCAACCCATTGCCACGAAACACGTCCCGTAGAACAAACCGATCAAGGGCGCCTGTGTGAAGTCTTTCCAACCCGCGGAGAGCCAGCGAAAGGTGTCACCAAAACGGACCGTGGCCAAAGGCCAATCCAAAGCACTGGGCTCATGCGTGTGTGGCTGCAAGCCACCCAAGGCATCAAGAGCAGGCTCGGGTTTGGCTTCGATGGGCCTGACTCGTTGCTCAACAGGTTTGTGCTGACGCAGGCGTCTTTCAGGCCCCAGATGAGAGCGGCGAAAAGCAGGGCGCGCCCGATGGTGGCGACGACGGGAGACCCCGACATGATGCGACAAACGACCAACCGATCCCATGCGTCCCTCAAAAGTGAGCCACGATGGTTCTTAAACTAAGTTAAGAGTGAGCGGTGCGGTATCGGTGAAATCGCGAGGTATCAAACGCCAAACGACAAAAACCGCTCTTTTGGAGCGGTTTTGGCGTGATTGACACAAATCAGATCAGCTTTTTTTAACTCGAATCAGCTCATCGAGGATCAACAAACCTGCCCCGATGCTGATGCCGCAGTCTGCGATGTTGAAGGCCGGGAAGTGGCCACCGGGGAACAGCGGCGACATCCAGTTCCAGTGGAAGTCCAGAAAGTCGATCACGTAGCCATGGATCAATCGATCCAGCACATTGCCAATGGCACCACCCAGGATCAAGGACAAGGCCCAGGCAAAACGCTTTTGGCCCCCATGCTCACGCAGCATGTAAATGATGAAACCCGTGGCCACAAAACCCAAGCCCACAAAGAACCAGCGCTGCCACCCGCCTGCATTGGCCAGGAAGGAAAAAGCGGCGCCTGTGTTGTGAGCGCGGACGAGGTTGAAGAAAGACCAGATACGGCGGCTGTCACCGTATTCAAAGAAGCCGAGGATCAAAGTTTTGGTGAACTGATCCGCCAAGATGATGATCAAGGCAATGCCCAACCAGGGCAACAAGCCCTGGCTGCCAGAAGCAGACTTTTTGGTGGCCATCAAGCGTGCTCTCGGTGTTCGCCTACGCCATGCAGGTTGCTGTCGCAACGGCCGCAGATGGTGGGGTGTTCAGCGTTTGAACCCACGTCGTCACGGTAGTGCCAGCAACGCTCGCACTTGGTGGCTGACGAGGGGGTGACCACCACAGCCAAGGCCTCACCCTGCACCAAGGTCACTTTGGAGACGATCAAGATGAACTTCAGGTCGTCACCCAAGCTGGCCAGCAAGGCGTGATCGTCAGCGTTGGCGGTCAACGTGATCTCGGCTTGCAGGGATGCGCCGACTTTGCCTTCCGTGCGAACGGCTTCGATGTCCTTGTTGACCAGCTCACGCACTTCGCGCAGGCGGGCCCACTTGGTCAATAAAGCGGCCTGTTGCTCAGCGCCAGCGAAATCCCAGTAGGTTTCAGTGAAGATGGTCTCACCGCCGTTGAACACTTTCCAGGCTTCTTCAGCCGTGAAGCTGAGGAATGGGGCCATCCAGCGCAGCATGGCGTTCGTGATGTGCCACAGCGCAGTCTGTGCAGCACGGCGGGCCTTGCTGTTGGTGGCGCTGGTGTACAGGCGGTCTTTGAGCACGTCCAGATAGAACGCACCCAGGTCTTCAGAGCAGTAAACCTGCAACTTGGACACCACCGGGTGAAACTCATAGCGCTCGTAGTGGGCCAGGATGTCGGCTTGCAGCTCGCCAGCACGGGCCAAGGCGTAGCGGTCGATTTCCAACAGCTCGTTCAAAGGCACGGCATCGGTAGCCGGGTTGAAGTCGCTGGTGTTGGCCAACAAGAAGCGCAAGGTGTTGCGGATGCGGCGGTAGCCGTCCACCACGCGGGCCAGGATCTTGTCGTCAATACCCAGGTCGCCCGAGTAGTCAGTCGACGCGGCCCACAGGCGGATGATCTCGGCGCCCATCTTGCCGCTGATCTCTTGCGGCGCGACCACATTGCCGACGGACTTGGACATCTTGCGGCCTTGGCCGTCCACGGTGAAGCCGTGAGTCAGCAGGCCCTTGTAAGGCGCGCGACCATAGATGGCACATGCAGCCAGCAAAGAGCTGTGGAACCAGCCGCGATGCTGGTCGTGGCCTTCCAGGTACAGGTCGGCTTCGTGCAGCTCGTCATGGCCTGCCGTCGGGTGGCTGCCTTGCGCCGGATTGAGCACGTGGAAGAACGATGTGCCCGAGTCAAACCACACGTCCAGGATGTCGGTGGACTTGCTGTACTCAGCTGCCTCGGCGCCCAGCCATTCAGCGGGGTCCAGCTTGGACCAGCCTTCCACACCGCCGGCCTCAACCAGGTCAGCCGCCTTGTCCATGAAGGCCATGGTGTTGGGGTGCAATTCGCCCGTCACCTTGTGCAGGAAGAACGGCAGCGGCACGCCCCAGTTGCGCTGACGGCTGATGCACCAGTCAGGACGGTTGGCGATCATGTCGCGCAGGCGCGCACGGCCGTTTTCTGGGTAGAAGGTGGTTTGGTCGATGGCGTCCAGCGCGGTTTGGCGCAGGGTCTTGTCGGCCTTGTTGACGGTGAACACGCCCTCGCCTTCGTCCATGCGCACGAACCATTGAGCGGCAGCACGGAAGATGACCGGGGTCTTGTGACGCCAGCAGTGTGGGTAGCTGTGGACGATGTCCTTGGTGGCCAGCAGGCGGCCATGCTCGCGCAGGGTCTCCAGCACCACAGGGGCAGCCTTCCAGATGTGTTGACCACCAAACAGGGGCAGGTCGGCTTCATAGACGCCGTTGCCTTGCACGGGGTTGAGGATGTCGTCGAACTTCAAGCCGTGCGCGATGCAGGAGTTGAAGTCGTCCACACCATAAGCAGGCGCGGCGTGAACGATGCCGGTGCCGTCTTCGGCGCTGACGTATTCAGCCAGGTAGACAGGGCTGACGCGGTCGTAGCCGGCATGCACATGTGCCAATGGGTGCTTGAACTTCAAGCCTTCCAGCTTGGCACCAGTTGTGGTGGCGATGACTTTGCAATCGTCAGCCTCGAAGCCGTAGCGAGCCACTGCCTTTTCAACCAAGGACTCGGCCAAGACCAGCAAGCCCTTGGGTGTGTCAACCAGGGCGTACGTCAGCTCGGCATGCACGTTCAAGGCCTGGTTGGCAGGGATGGTCCACGCGGTGGTGGTCCAGATCACGGCAAAGGCTTCTTTGCTCAGTGATGCCTGGCCGAAGGCTGCTGCCAGTTTGGCAGGCTCGGCACTCAGGAAGGCCACATCCAGGGTCTGCGACTTCTTGTCGGCGTATTCGATTTCGAACTCAGCCAGGGACGAGCCGCAATCAAAGCACCAGTACACGGGTTTGAGGCCACGGTAGACGTAGCCGCGCTCCATGATCTTTTTCAGGGCCCGGATTTCATTGGCTTCGTTGCCAAAGTCCATGGTGCGATAGGGATGGGCCCAGTCGGCCAGCACGCCCAGGCGCTTGAAGTCGGTGCGTTGGCCGTCGATCTGCTCGGCGGCGTAGACGCGAGCCTTGGCCTGCACGTCATCGCGGCTCAGGTTGCGGCCGTGTGTCTTTTCGATCTGGTTTTCGATCGGCAAGCCGTGGCAGTCCCAACCGGGCACGTAA
>JBDKHX010000024.1:0-9773 GCA_039797415.1 Pseudomonadota bacterium
GCCAGTAACAGCGCTGAACCGACGGGTGTGCCCAACCGCGTGACAGCCACGGGCGTCATCGGCTTGACTGGTATCAAGCAGGCGTCTTGTGCTGTTGAAAGTTGCCTGGCCGTCAACGATTCCGGTCAAGTGCTGGCTTGGGGTACCAACGACAAGGGCCAGGCAGGTAATGGCACCAAAGCTTTTGTTGCCACGCCTCAAGCAGTGACTTTGCCAACGGCTGCAGGCAAGGTTAAAAAGGTGTTGGTATCGATGTCTGGCACAGCCTACGCCGTGACAGAGTCGGGAAGCCTCTACGCTTGGGGCGATGTGGCGGTGAATGCCATGGGCTCGACCTTGTCAGCCAAGCCTGTGTTGGGATTGCCTTCGTCGCCGGTCAAGGACATCAGCGTATCGCCCGCAGAGCAGTCTCATACCTTGGTGGTGCTGGGCAGCGGTCAGGTCTGGGGTTGGGGTGACAACGCACTCAAGCAGATCAGCGGTATCGCGGGTGCCTTGGTCAGTGTGCCCACCCGATCTGAAGTCAGCTTCAACTGAGGTCTCCCCTCATGGTGAAAACCATCTGACGGGCTGGCGGTGCATCCTCGTACCATCGTCGGATCTTGTTTTGGCTGCGTCGGGACAAAGGGGACAGAATGGGTGCTATCCAGCATGTTTGGGTGCGTTCCAGGGGCGTGAACCTGTCGGTTGAGGTGGCCATGCCGCCTGACCAGCCGGATGCGCCCACTGTTGTGCTGGTTCATGGCTATCCAGACAACTCTCAGGTCTGGAAGGGTGTTCGAGACCAGTTGGCCAAGGACTTTGTCGTGGTGACCTACGACTGCCGCGGCGCCGGACAATCCACCGCACCTTCGTCGACCAAAGGCTACGCTTTGGCGCGCTTTGTGGATGACCTGGTTGCGGTCACGGATCTGGTATCGCCCCAGCAGCCCTTCCATTTGGTTGGCCACGATTGGGGATCTGTCCACAGTTGGGAGTCGGTGACCGATGATCGACTGAAGGGGCGCATCGCCTCGTTCACCAGCATTTCGGGGCCTTGCCTGGATCACCTAGCGTTGTGGGTGCGCAGCAAGCTCAGTCGGCCCAAGCCCCGCAACTTGTGGCTGCTGACTCGGCAACTTTTTTCGTCCTTGTATGTGCTGTTCTTTCAGCTACCGTGGCTGCCTGAGTTGACTTGGCGTCTGGGTTGGAAGTCCGTCTGGCCGCGCTGGCTGAAATGGACCGAAGGCATCGATGTGACACCCGTGCCTCGGCAATTGGTTGATGCACGAAATGGCCTGGGCATGTACAGGGCCAATGTGCTGAAGGTGATGTTCTCGCCTCGCATGCGTGAGGCCCATGCGCCCGTACAGATCGTGGTGCCCACGCATGACATGTACATCGGCGCATTTTTGGCCGAGGCAGCCGTGCCTTTTGTGCCGGTGCTGTGGCGTCGGGACGTGGCTGATACCCACTGGGTGATCCGCAAGCGCCCAGAACTGATTGCCAGCTATGTGCGCGAGTTCATCGACTGGGTCGATGTGGATCGCGCGCCCATCCTGCCTTTACGCATGCTGGGCGGGCGTCGGTAACGCTTTAGCCGGTGGTAGCGCCGGGCCGCGTCTTGTAAAACTGCACAGGCGATGCCGGGATCTGGTTCAAGATCGATTTTTTGATCTTGCCCACCACGTGCATTTCACAAGGCTTGCAGTCAAAGCGCAGGGTCAGCTTTTCTTTGCCGTTGACCAGTTGCAGTGGCTCGGCACGCACCGTGCCTTGTACGCCCGTCACGCCCTTGGCCTGTTTGGGGCACAAGCTCAATGAATAACGCACGCAGTGCTTGGTGATCATCAGGCTGACTTCGCCCAGTTCTTCGTGGCTTTCATAAGCCGCTTCGATGACCTTGACGCCATGCTTGGCATAAAAGTCCCGAGCCTTGTGGTTGAAGACGTTGGCCAGGTAGCTCAACGAGTCTTCAGGGTAGGCCACGGGCGGCTCAACCGCTTTGGCAGGCTCTGGGCGCTGGTAGGCCGCTGCTCGGGCTGCTTCCAGCGCGGCCACAGCATCGCGACGCAACTGGTTCACGGCGGAGGCTGGGACGAACCAAGGCTGGGCCGTTGACAAGGTCAAGTCATGAGCCTGGAAGAGGGTGGTGCCCAGCTTGGTCAGGTTTTCACGCAGGCTGGATTCGGCCTTCTCGGTGTTTTGAGAGGCCTGCTTGTCGCAGGTCACTTCTGCCTGGCCAACGTGGCCGTTTTCGTCAGTCACGGTCAGGGCCAAGCCTGTGGGCGTGTCGGCCAACTGCATCCACACGCCAATGCGGCGGTCGGATGATTTTTTGGACAGGATGTTTTCCCAGGCGCGGTCGCGGTTGCGGTTGATGGCCAAGCCGGACTTCAGGTCGGGCAGGGCAGCAATGTCCTCATTGGGGAAGACGCGCCACAAGCGGCCCGACTTGCCAACAGGCTCGGCGGTGTTGACTTGCACGCCAACGATGTCCTTGGTCAAGGTCAGGTAGTTCAAGCCATCGCCGTTGTGGATGCCGCCAGCCTCTTGGGCGGCTTCGTCATCAATGGCCACGTCAAACCACTTGTCGCCCACTTTGGCCACTTCGCCAATGGGTAGGCCCAGGTGTTTGGGGGACTCGAACGCGCCGATGTCTTCCTTGCGGCCTGTGACGAAATAGTCTGTGCTGCCGCGGTTGAAGTTGCGCTCGGGTTCCGGCTGGAAGTAGAAGGTGCATTCGCCCGAGGACGAGCGTTGCAGTTCAGGGCGCGCTTCCAGGATCTCGTCCAGCAGCAAGCGGTAATGCGCGGTGATGTTCTTGACGTAGCCCATGTCCTTGTAGCGGCCTTCGATCTTGAAGGAGCTGACGCCCGCATCGATCAAGGCCTGCAAGTTGGCGCTCTGGTCGTTGTCCTTCATGGACAGCACGTGCTGTTCAAACGCCACCATCTGGCCGGTGCCGTCCATCACGTTGTAGGGCAGGCGGCAGGCTTGCGAGCAATCACCCCGGTTGGCACTGCGGCCGGTATGGGCGTGGCTGATGAAGCATTGACCGCTGTAAGCCACGCACAAAGCGCCGTGGATGAAAAACTCAATGGCGCAGTGGGTGTTGGCCGAGATCGCTTGGATTTCTTTGAGGTTCAACTCGCGGGCCAGCACGATCTGGCTGAATCCCACGTCTTGCAGAAATTTGGCTTTTTCAACCGTCCGGATGTCGGTCTGGGTGCTGGCATGCAGCTGGATGGGGGGCAGGTCCAACTCCAAAATGCCCATGTCTTGCACGATCAAGGCATCCACGCCGGCGTCATACAGCTCCCAGATCTGCTTGCGTGCAGGCTCCAGTTCGTCATCACGCAAGATGGTGTTGATCGTGGTGAAGATCTTGGCGTTGTAGCGGTGGGCGTGTTTGACCAGGCGAGCGATGTCTGAGACCTCGTTGCTGGCATTGCTGCGGGCGCCGAAGGACGGCCCGCCGATGTACACCGCGTCGGCACCATGGTTGATCGCCTCGATGCCGATGTCGGCAGTCTTGGCGGGTGCGAGCAGTTCAATTTCGTGGCGAGCAAGGGACATGGTATGAAAGAGCAGAGAAAGCAAGAGCCCCAGTCAGGCTGGGGCGGGCAAAACAGCGCCGATACTATCGCCCATGAGTGAACGCACAAACTTGCGGTATGCGCGGCTGGACAGGCTTCGGGGTCTGGCACTGGTGTGGATGGCGATTTTCCACTTTTGTTTCGATCTCAGCCACTTTCAGCTGATCAACGCCAATTTTTATGTGGATTCCTTCTGGACCACGCAGCGTACCTGCATCTTGTCCCTGTTTTTGCTGTGCGCAGGGGCGGGGCAGGCCGTGGCAACCGCCCAAGGCCAGACTTGGGCCCGATTTTGGCGCCGCTGGGCCCAGGTAGCCGGCTGTGCAATGCTGGTGACGGTGGGCAGCATGCAGATGTTTCCAGACACCTTCATCTACTTTGGTGTGCTGCACGGCATGGCCGTGATGCTGTTGCTGGTGCGCGTGACCGCCCATTTCAAATTGCTGCAAGGGCGCTGGTTGTGGCCGGTTGGCGCTGTGGCCTTGGCTTTGCCGCAACTGGTGCAAAACCCATTTTTTGACACCCGCCTGACCAACTGGGTGGGCTTGATCACGCACAAGCCCTTTACGGAAGACTATGTGCCCTTGCTACCCTGGATTGGCGTGATGCTGTGGGGTCTGGCTGCCACGCAATGGATCATCGAGAACCGTTCCACATGGTTGACTGGCGCGCCTAGCAATAACCCTGATGCCCGTGGTATGTTCGCTTATCTGCAGCCTCTGGCGCTTTTGAGCTTGCTGGGGCGCTGGAGCCTGACCTTCTACATGGTGCACCAACCCATCTTGATTGGTGTGCTGTCCGCCTGGATGATGTGGCAAGGGCGCCCCTTGCCTTGATTTGACTGATTGAGTGACCCGCATGAGCACACCGATGACCCAAGACGAGTTGAAAACCCTGGTTGGCCGCGCTGCTTTGGACTATGTCCAGCCTGGCAGCATCGTGGGTGTGGGAACGGGCTCAACGGTCGACAAGTTCATCGACGCACTGGGCGCAGCTTTGCAGCAAGACCCGGTCTTCATCGCCGGTGCGGTGTCCAGTTCCGTGCGCAGCACAGAGCGCCTGGAAAAGCTGGGCGTCAAAGTGATGCCAGCTGAAACCGTGACCAGCCTGGGCGTCTACATCGACGGCGCCGACGAGATCAACCATCAAGGTGCCATGATCAAAGGCGGTGGTGCTGCTTTGACTCGTGAAAAGATCGTGGCCGACCTGGCTGACAAGTTTGTGTGCATTGCCGATGAATCCAAACTGGTGGACACCTTGGGCAAGTTCCCGCTGCCCGTTGAGGTGATCCCCATGGCGGCAGCGCAAGTGATCCGCGCATTTGCCAAACTCGGCGGCTCGGGCAAAGTGCGCGAAGGTTGCACCACCGACAACGGCAATGTGATCGTGGATGTGACTGGCTTGAGCATCACCGATGGCGCGCAGTTTGAATCTGACGTGAACCAATGGCCGGGCGTGGTCACCGTGGGCGTGTTTGCGCGCAACAAAGCGGCTGTGTGCTTGTTGGGCACAGCAGCCGGTGTCAAAACACTGACGTTTTAAGCTGCTGCACTAAGTCGTTTTATGGCTTGGCACCCAGCCAGGCCAACGCGCCCATCGCGGCCTGTTGGCCTGTTGCCAAACTGGCGGTAAGTAGATAGCCCCCGGTTGGCGCATCCCAATCCAGCATTTCACCAGCCATGAACAAGCCGGGCTTGGCTTGTGCCATCTGATTGGCGTCCAGCGCATCCCAGCGCACGCCGCCGGCGGTGCTGATGGCTTCGTCCATCGGGCGGGCTGCCACCAACTTGATCGGCAAGGCCTTGATGTAGGGCGCCAAGGCTTTGGCGTTGTTCAAGATCTCGGGTGTCAGCTGTTCGTACAGCAAGCCCATCTTGATGCCTTGCAGGCCCAAGCGGCTTTTGAGGTGGGTCGACAAGCTGCGCGGGCCTTTCGGGCGCGTGGTCTCAGCCAAGACTTGCTCGGCGCTGTGCGATGGCAGCAGATCCAGCTCGATCGTGGCATGGCCATCTTGCTCGATGGCTTGGCGGATACGGGCGGAAAACGCGTAAACCAGGCTGCCTTCGACACCGGTTTCTGTCAGCACAAACTCGCCTTGCTGGCGATCGACACTGCCATCTGGGCGCTTCAAGGCGATGCTGACGGGCTTGATCGGCTGGCCGGCAAATTTGGACTTGAGGTGGTCGGTCCAACCGCCGTCGACATCAAAACCGCAGTTGGATGCTTTCAATGGTGAGGTGGCGATGCCTTGTGCGGCCAGCAAGGGCATCCAGCTGCCATCAGAGCCCAGGCGCGACCAGCTGCCGCCACCCAGGGCCAATATGGTGACAGTGCCGGTGGCTTGGGCTTCATAGCGAACCACCCCGTTGGGACTGTCAAACAGCATGGCGCCATCGTCGGCCCAACCCGTCCAACGGTGGCGCATGTGAAAGCGCACACCTTGCCCACGAATGCGATGCAGCCAAGCCCGCAGCAAGGGCGCGGCCTTCATGTCAGTCGGGAAGACGCGACCGGAGGTGCCGACAAAGGTGTCAATGCCCAAGTCTTGGGCCCACTGACGGACTTGTTCAGGCGTGAAGGCTTCGATCAGCGGGCGCAATGCTGCTTGGCCATCGCTGTAGCGCTCGATGAACTGGGGCAGTGCTTCTGAATGCGTGAGGTTCAGGCCGCCTCGACCGGCAAGCAGGAACTTGCGGCCCACCGAGGGCATGGCATCGAACAGGTCGACTTGAACACCGTTGCGGGATAAAACGTCGGCGGCCATCAGGCCAGCGGGGCCACCTCCGACCACGATGGCGGAGGTTTGAGTCAATGTGGAGTCAGTCAAAAGCGGAAGCCTGGAGGGGCGTTACCAGCAGGGGATGCCGGTGTAGAGGGAGTTGGGGCAACACCACGGTTGGTGTCGTTGCCAGTGTCTTTGGCTGTAGCCTGAGGTGCCAAAGGCGATGCAGCCTGGTTTTTGTAGTTGCTAGGCAACTGCGATTGGGCGGGGTAGCCCGCTGCGGTCAGGTACTCAGACCATTCGCCTTCTGCAAAACCACTCAATTGTTGGCTACCGATCTTGAGCATCGGCAGTTGTTGAGATGCCGTCAAGGCGCGATAGGCCGTCAGGTCGGCATTCGTGTTGACGGTCTTTTCTGAAAAGGGAATGCCGCGGCGTGTGAGCAACTGACGGCCTGCGTCACAAGGGGCGCAAGGGCTGGCTGCATACAGTGTGACTGGATAGCGCCCCACCACTTGCTGTAGTTCGTACGGCAAGCCATCTGTTGATGGGCCACCGTTGCCGGGCGTCTTGATCGGCTGCGCCTTCTTGGCATCAACGGGAGGTCGGTCCGTATAGGTGATCTCGCCGTTCGGGCCCACGACCTTGTACAAGGCCCAGGCAGGCGCCCCGCACAACAGCAGGGCACTTGTCAGGGTCAGAAGGGGCAGAGGGCGGGTAATGCGCAATACGGTCATATCCTGCGTTCGTTTGATTAGCTCATGCCTTGATGACGCAACAGGGCGTCGATCTGCGGTTCGCGGCCCCGGAAGGCCTTGAAGTTTTCCATGGCCGAACGGCTGCCGCCAGCTTCCAAGATGGCTTCGCGGTAGCGTCGACCGACATCCACGTTGAGCACGCCAGACTGACCATCGGCCGCTTCTTCAAAAGCGGCGTAAGCGTCGGCGGACAACACTTCTGCCCACTTGTAACTGTAGTAGCCCGCAGCATAGCCGCCAGCAAAAATGTGTGAAAAGCTGTGCTGGAAACGGTTAAACGATGGGGGAATGTTGACCGCCACCTCCTGGCGCACCTCGTCCAGCACGGCTTGCACGCGTTGCTCCTGGCCGACTTCGGCGTGCAAACGCATGTCAAACAGCGAGAACTCGATCTGGCGCAGCGTCATCATGCCGCTTTGGAAGTTCTTGGCCGCCGTCATCTTGTCGAACAAGGCGCGTGGCAAAGACTCGCCGGTGTCAACGTGGTGGGTCAGCTTCTGAACCACATCCCACTCCCAGCAGAAGTTCTCCATGAACTGGCTGGGCAGCTCTACGGCATCCCATTCGACGCCGCTGATACCGGCCACGCCAATGTCGTCCACCTTGGTCAGCATGTGGTGCAGGCCGTGACCAAATTCATGGAACAGGGTGGTGACATCGTCGTGCGTCAGCAAGGCGGGCTTGCCACCCACGCCTGCGGCGTAGTTGCACACCAGGTGGGCAACGGGCGTTTGGGTCTGGTTGGTGTCAGGGCGCTTCCAGCGGCCACGCACATCGTCCATCCAGGCGCCAGGGCGTTTGCCTGAGCGGGCGTAGGGGTCGAGATAGAACTGGCCGACCAACTCGCCGCGGCGCTCAATGCGGAAAAAGCGCACTGACTCATGCCACACCGGTGCGGTGTCGGGCGAGATGGTGACGTCAAACAGGGTTTCGATCAGGCCAAACAAGCCTTTGAGCACGGTGGGCTCCGTGAAGTACTGTTTGACCTCTTGGTCGCTGAAGGCGTAGCGGGCTTCTTTGAGCTTTTCGCTCACGAAGGCGACGTCCCACGCCTGCAGATCAGCCAGACCGCATTCGGTCTTGGCGAAGTCGCGCATCTCGGCCATGTCCTTTTCAGCAAAGGGGCGGGCGCGTTTGGCCAGGTCGCGCAAAAAGTCGATGACTTGTTGCGGGTTGCTGGCCATCTTGGGCACGAGGGACACGTCTGCAAAGCTGCCATAACCCAACAGCTGTGCTTCTTCTTGGCGCAGTGCCACGATTTGCTGCATCAAGGGGCTGTTGTCGCGTTCAGCCGGGCCTTGTTCGCTGGCGCGGGTGCTGTACGCACGGTACATGGTTTCACGCAGGCCACGGTTGGTGGCGTATTGCATCACCGGCAAATAGCTGGGCATGTGCAGCGTCAGCTTGTGGCCTTCTTTGCCTTCGGCTTGTGCTGCAGCGCGGGTGGCGTCTTGCACGTCTTGTGGCACACCAGCCAGTTCTTCGGTGGATGCGTAATGCGCAAAGGCATCGGTGGCGTCCATCACGTGTTCAGAAAAGGCTTGCGACAAGGCCGCTTGCTGTTCCTGAATCGCGGCAAAGCGCTCTTTGGCTGCGCCTTGAAGTTCGGCGCCGCCCAGCACAAAGCCGCGCAAGGCGTTGTCCAGCGCGCGTTTGCGTGGGGCGCTGAGGGTGAGGCCTTGCTCAGACAAGGCCAAGGCCTTGTACTTGGCATACAGGCGCTCGTCTGCACCCAGGCGGGTGTAGAACTCGGTCATGCGGGGCAGGTTTTCGTTGTAAGCCGCACGCAGCTCAGCGGTGTCTGCCACGCTGTTGAGATGGCCCACTGCACCCCAGGCGCGTCCCAATGTTTCCGTGGCCACGTCCAGCATCAACGACAGGGCGTCGTAATCAGCGGGCACATCGGGGCCGGTGACCTTGTCGAGTGCAGCTTCGGCCTGGGCCAGCAGCACGTCGATGGCGGGGGAGACATGTTCCGGTTTGATCTGGTCAAACAGGGGGATGCCGGAGGTGTCAAGCAGTGGGTTTTGGCTCATGGTGTGTTCAGCGTGTTGACTGTGTTGACGCAGCGCGTTCTGCCGATTCGATGGTGTTGACCAAGAGCATGGTAATGGTCATCGGGCCGACCCCACCGGGCACAGGGGTGATGTACCCGGCCACTTCCTTGACGCCTGCGGTGTCCACGTCGCCACACAGCTTGCCTTCGTCGTCGCGGTTCATGCCCACGTCGATCACGACGGCGCCAGGCTTGACCATGTCGGCGGTCAGCACGTTGCGCTTGCCAACAGCGGCCACCACGATGTCTGCTTGACGCGTCATGGCGCCCAGGTCAGCGGTGCCGCTGTGGGTGATGGTGACGGTGGCGTTGGCTTGCAGCAGCATCATGGCCATGGGCTTGCCGACGATGTTGGAGCGGCCGATGACCACAGCGTGCTTGCCGCGCAGGTCTTTCATGCCGATGGATTCGAGCATCTTCATGCAGCCATAGGGTGTGCAGGCCTTGAAGCCTTGCTCGCCCACCATCAATGCGCCCGCGCTGGCGACGTGGAAGCCGTCCACGTCCTTTTCGGGTGAGATGGCTTCGATGACCTTGTGGTCGTCGATGTGCTTGGGCAGGGGCAATTGCACCAGGATGCCGTGAATGGTGGGGTCGTTGTTCAGCGCATCAATGCGGGCCAGCAGTTCGGCCTCGGTCATGGTGGCGTCGTACTTTTC
>JBDKHX010000025.1:0-10223 GCA_039797415.1 Pseudomonadota bacterium
GCCAATCAATTCATCCGTGCGGGCCAACAATGCGGCCTCGTCACCTCGGTACAAATAACCCAGGCGCGCGCAGTTCAGGGTGACCACACCCAGCGAGCCCGTCTGTTCTGCCGATCCAAACAAGCCGTTGCCGCGTTTGAGCAGTTCACGCAGATCCAGCTGCAAGCGGCAGCACATGGAGCGGACCATATTGGGCTGCAGGTCTGAGTTCAAGAAGTTCTGGAAGTAAGGCAGGCCGTACTTGGCCGTCATCTCAAACAGGCGCTCGGTGTTGGGGTGGTCCCAATCAAAGTCTTTGGTGATGTTGTACGTGGGGATGGGGAAGGTGAATGCGCGGCCCATCGCATCGCCCTGCATCATCACGTCGATGTAGGCCTGGTTGATCATGTCCATCTCGACTTGCAAGTCCCCATAGGCGAAGGGCATTTCTTGCCCACCGATCACGGGCACTTGCTCTTTCAAATCATCGGGGCAGACCCAGTCAAACGTCAGGTTGGTGAACGGGGTTTGGGTGCCCCAGCGTGATGGCACGTTGAGGTTGTAGACCAGCTCTTGCATGCACTGGCGCACCTGTTCGTAGGCCAGCCCATCCTTGCGGATGAACGGTGCCAGGTAGGTGTCAAACGAGCTCACAGCGCTGGACAGGTGTTTGGCGGGGCCTGCTTCCACCTTGCCTGGCACGCCATTGAGGCCTTCATGCAGCAAGGTGCGCAATGACCAGCCTGCGCAGTAGCCGGACAACATGTCCAGATCGTGGATGTGGATGTCGGCCTCACGGTGGGCGTGGCCGATCTCGGGTGGGTAGACATGGGCCAGCCAGTAGTTGGCGATGACCTTGCCCGACACGTTGAGGATCAAGCCCCCCAGTGAATAACCTTGATTGGCATTGGCGTTGACGCGCCAGTCTTGTTGCGACAGGTATTCGTTGACGGACCGCTCCACATCGACCGCGCAGGCTTTGTCTTGCCGCAGGGTGTGCCTGCGTTCGCGGTAAACGATGTAGGCCCGGGCGGTGTCAAAGTGCCCGGCGTCCAGCAGGGTGCGTTCAACCTGATCTTGAATTTGCTCCACCGTGGGCACGCGGCGCTGCAGTCGGGCCTGAACCAGGCGCGCCAGCTCTGAGGCGCGGGCAGCATCAAATTCGCCCGTGGCCTCGCCCGCCATGGCAATGGCTGCGGTGATTTTGTCGGGCTGGAAGGTGGCAGTGGTGCCGTTGCGTTTGATGACGGCGACAGTCAGCGATCCGAGTGTTGACATGGGGTTTCCTACTAGATGTAGTGTTTTCTCGTTTGAAAAACACTAGGGGTAGTGTCGCGATGTCAAATGGCCGGATCATTGATGCGAGTCAACGATGCACAGTCAGGGCGTAAAAAAACCGACTGGCTGGAGTCGGTTGGGGTAGATTGGCGTCAGGCACGGTCTGTGTGTATGTCGTTGAGGGTCCAGTCCGTTGCGGGTGTCGGCATCAGTGCGCGAACAGCCTCAGAGCAGGTGTAGGCGAGCGTTTCATACTCGTTGAAACGTTGCCTGGCCCCGATGCGTTTGAACTCATTGTCAAGGACATGGTTGTAAGACGTGATTGTGGCGTATTCGTGGCCTTTGGATTGACCATCATCCAATATCGCGCGCAACAATGGCCGCCACATGGCTTGCGCCTCGCGTGTCAGGGATGTACTCATGTCGCTGATGAGCAGCGCGGTGCAGCCGTTGGCGGTGGTTTGGCAGTGTGTTGTGGCGTAAGCCAGAAGCGCCTTGCCATCCCATAGACCCCATAACTGCCCTGCGCCCTTGGGGTTTTGCAGGACGCGCCAGTCAAGATATGCCGCAGTACGTTGCAGGTGCAAGTGCAGGGGGTGGGGCGGGTGAGCCAATAGCGCATCCAGACCTTGGCGCCAATCCGGGTTCATGTGGCTCACGGCCTCGATCCGATAGCGATTCGGGGTTGAACCCAGCAGCAGACGCCGGGATACTTTGAGTGCCCATTGCGACAAGGCAGCCACTGGCCGAATGGCCGCTTTGAAGGGCATATGCTTTGCCAGCAGATGGTCGAAGCGCAATGGGTAGACAAAACTGCGACGGTTGGGCAGTTCGTCAAATAAGCGTTTGACCAGACCAAATGAATGGGGATTGGACCCGATGGCCAGCACAAGATCGGCGTTCTTGTTTTGCAGGCTGAGGTTTAGCCATGCCCCCAGCCCAATGTCGCCCAGATCGGGCTCCACCATGATGTCCATGGTGGAGCGTGCTGTCCATCGATGGTTTTGCCATTGGGCTTGCAGGTCTTCCGTGCCCACCACGGCCAGCAACTGACCTTGGCGCTCCAGCACCCATAGATCGCCCTGCCCTCCGCTGTTTGCGCCCAGCCGATAACGCCAGGTCAGATAGGCCGAGTCATCCCAGTCCAGTTTGTTGGCCAGAATTCGGGACCTCAGGTTCAGCACCGCAGGCAGGTCTGTCAGTGTGGCGATCCGAAGGTTCGCCTGTAATTGCTGCGGCGCCATGCCGAGCGCGCGGGCCACCAGTCGGGTGGTTTGCTCCAGTGAAGGGCGTAGACGGCTCATCAGGCGTTTGGTGCGTCGCGGTCAGATGCTTTCGCAAGGTGACCGTGCTTGTCCAGAAAAGCGAGCACGTCAGCAACCTGCGTCATCTGACGAGAGTCTTCGGCAGACAACTCCAGTTCGAAACGCTCGTCCAGCTCTGCGATGAGCATGAGTGCGCCCATGGAGTCCCAGCCCGGTAGCGCGGATCGCGGCATGTCGGAGCGGAGGTTCTCGGGGGTCTCCATGAAGCATTCGGCCATCATGGCCAAAGCTTCAGCTGTTGTGATCTGGCTCATGTTCCTTACTCCTGTTGGTCAGGCTGTTGATAGACTTGGTGCAGCAGCGGTGCCTTGGCATCGAGCTGCAAGATGGCGGCGCCCCAAGAAAGGCCGACGCCATAGCCCAGCAGCATCACGCGCTGGTCTTGAGTCCTGGTCGCCGAAAGGCCTTTTGTCATGGTCAATGGCACGGAAGGCCCGCCCACATTGCCGACGCCTTCCAGAATGAAGGGCACGCGGTCTTCAGGTAAGCCGGCCTTCTTGATCAGGTGCTTCATGATGAAGCGGTTGGACTGGTGGAAGATGTACTGGTCGATATCACCCACTTCGAGCTTGGCGTAAGTCAGCGCGTCGGCGATCAAGGCGGGCACGCGCTTGATGGTGAAGTTGAACACCGCCGCACCCTCCATGAACAGCTTGTTGTCGGCCGGGTTGTCTGATTGCGGTTGCCTGAAGGCGCCACCGCGCACGATCAGGCTGTCTGCGCCTGTGCCGTCTGTGAACAGGCTGAACCAGCCTTGATCGGCTTCGTTGCCTGAATACTCCAGCGCCGTTGCCGAGCCCGCGTCGCCGAACAACAAGGTGGTGGCGTGGTCTTGCGGGTTGACGAACAGCGTGGGCGTTTCGCCGTGGAGCACCAGGATGCGCTGTTGCCCACCACCCTTGAGCATGGCCGCGGCGATATACAGGCCATAGGGGTAGCCCGAGCAGCCCAAACCGACGTCAAAGGCTGCGCAGTGATCACTCAAACCCAACTGGGCATGGGCCACGCAACTCGATGAGGGCAGAAAATAGTCGGGTGACTGCGTCACCATGATCAAGCCGGTGATGGAGTCTGGTGCCCAATTCAGCGCCTTGAGCAGGTGCTTGGCGGCATCAGTACACAGGTCGACTGCTGTGACGCCTTTGGCTACGACGTGCCGGTGTCGAACCCCAGCCATCTGTACGACCTTGCGCACTTCGACTTCGCCGTAGTCCTTGCCGGCTTCGAGGTTGTCCACGCGATCAGGCGGCACGCAGGTGCTGATGCCGGCGATCTTGAAACCACTCAACTGCGAAAAGCTCATGTTGTCTCCGCTTGGCTTGTCAGGCGCTGCGCCATCAAAGAACGAACTTGACCATGTTGGTCTTCAATTTCCAGGGGCGGGCCAAACTGCCCGGTGCGCGCTAGCCATTGCCCAACGGCAGGGCCTTGTCCCAGGCCTACTTCGAAGCCCAGCCAACCGCCGGGGCGAACGAAGCGTGGGGCTTCGCGCATCAGCTTTTGCAGGATGCGGATGCCAAATGGCCCGCCATCAAAAGCGAGTGTGGGCTCATGCTGGATGATCTCGGCGGGCATGGTGTCCAGCTTGCCGGACGAGATATAGGGTGGGTTGCACAAGAGCAAGTCCACTTGACCTAAAAAGGCCTCGTCTTCAAATGGGGCAAGCAGGTCACCCACGCGGCATTGCACGCGATCTGCGAAATTCAAGTGGCGGGCGTTGGCTTGCGCCAGTTCAACGGCCTGGGCAGACAAGTCGGATGCCCAGACGGTGGCGCTGGGGTAAGCATGGGCCATGGCCAGGGCCAAGTTGCCTGAGCCGGTGCACACATCAACCACCAGCAAGGGGCGGTTCAAGGAGGCCGCCATTTGCTTGAGTTGATTGATGGCCGCCTTTGCCAGCAACTCGGTTTCTTGCCGCGGGATCAGGGCTTGGGGCCCTGCGAGCATCTCTAGGCCCATGAATGCCTGGCGACCGGTCAAATGGGCCAGTGGCGTGCCCTGAATGCGCCTGGCAATCAAAGCATCGAGCTTGCCCAACTGCGCAGCGTTCAACTCGGGCAAAGGCAAGCCTGCGACGGCTTGTGCCGACAAGGCCTGGCCTGCAGCAAGGTGGCATAGCGCAGCGAAGGCCGTTTCAGCCGTTTCTTCAGGCTTGTCTGGCAAGGTCTGCAGGCCCGCTTCGAGCGCGTGCAGACGGGATGCGTAGGCCTCGTTGTTGCTCATCACTGCGCTGATCCCCGTGCTCATGCTTTGACCTGCTCCACGGGTTCGACCAAGGCAGGGGTTGCGTGCAGGTAATGCGTAGCGCGGCGCTTGGCTTCAATGTCCTGGTACACAAGCTGTGCGTGCTCGACTGTCATTGACAAGGCAGAGGCCAACTGTTCGACGGGGACCTGGTGGTTGTGTGCCCACAGCGCCAGGTCCATCTGTTGATAGGGCAGGCTGAAGTAGAACTCGTCCTGGCCTTGTTGCAAGCTGTAGGTGTCGGTGGTGGGCAAGGCCGTGCACACCGAGTCAGGCAGTCCCAGGTGTCTGGCCAATGCGTAGACCTGTGTTTTGTACAAGTGGGCAATGGGTTTGATGTCGGCCGCGCCGTCGCCGTTCTTGACAAAGAAACCCTGGTCATATTCCAGTCGGTTGGGCGTGCCCAGCACCGCGTAGTTCAAGCGGTCTGCATGGAAGTACTCCACCGTTTTGCGGATGCGCTGCTTGTAGTTGGTGGCGGCGACGATTTGCAGGTAGGCCTTCAGTGGCAACTTGGCTTCGTGCATCTGCCCATCTGGGGACTGAACGATCAACTTGAAGTAGCTGATGCGGCCTGCCGCACTACCCGATCCACCAGCGATCGCGATCTTGCTCTTCCAGGCTTCGGTGTAATCGGGGAACACCGTGCGCATGGCTTCGTCACGCCAGCGGTAGCAGCCAATGGCTTCTACGGTGGCCGCAATGTTTTCAAGGTGGTAGCTGATGCCCAACTGTTCGGCCACCAGCTGGCCCTTGTCGGCACTGCCGCTGCTGGAGTCCTTTTCAGGCATCAACAGGCCGAACACCTTGCTTGGTCCCAGCGCCTTGACGGCCAACGTCGCACAGACCGAGCTGTCAACACCGCCAGACAAACCCAGTACCACGCCTCGCTTGTGAAAGCGCTTGAGGCTGTCGATCATGTGTTGCCCAATGCGCGTCACCTCTGATGCGCAGTCCAGGCTCAGTACATCAGGTGTCAGGCCGGCCTTGTTCATGCTCAGGCTGCCTTCTTGCGTTGAACGTAGGCTTCGATGGCTGCCAGGCTATCGAGGTTGTCGGGCACCATCTCGTCTTCGGTGACCTCAATGCCATAGGTTTCTTCCAGGAACATGATCAGCTCCAGAAAGCCGGTCGAGTCCACGATGTGTTGTTCCAGAAACGAGTCTGTGTCCGAGAAGCTGCTGCCATCAGACCCCATCAGGAAGCTGTCGACGATGAAGGCCCGTACCGTGTCTTTGATGTCGCTCATGTGCTGACTTTCTTCGATGCTTGTTTGTATTGATGGTATGGATGAGGTCAGGCCAGTCCGGTTTTCTTGATCTTGCCCGTGTCTGTTTTAGGCAGGGCTTCGACAAACTCGACGTACTTGGGTGCCATGAAGCTCTCCAGTCGGCCCAGGCATTGTTTGATGACCTCACGTTCGCTCAGCTGGACTTCGGGTTTGAGCACCACAAAGGCTTTGACGGCTTCACCCAGCAGCTCATCGGGCACGCCCACCACAGCGGCTTCGTACACGCCATCGATGGCGTACAGCGCGTTTTCCACCTCGCGTGGGCTGACCTTCTCGCCCCGGCTCTTGATGATGTCATCCTTGCGTGACACGAAGTACAGGTAGCCCTCGGCATCGGTTTTGAACAGGTCGCCCGAGTACAGCACCATCTCGCCGGGCATGGGGCCGGGCTTGAGCCGCTTGGCGGTTTCCTGCGGCTTTTCCCAGTAACCGCGCATCACGTTGCTGCCGCGGATCACCAGCTCGCCCGTGCTGCCGTTGGGCAAGCGCTGGCCTTGGTCGTCTACCAGCCAGACTTCTTCATTGGGCATGCCTTTGCCCACGCTGGTGGGGCGCTTGTCGAGCTGATCAGGTGGCAGGTAGGTCACGCGCTTGCACTCGGTCAATCCGTACATCGAGAACAAGGTTGCTTGCGGGAACAAGGCTCGCAGTTGTTGAATGTGAGCCTCGGACAAGGCCGCCGCTGTGTTGGTGATCATGCGCAGGCTGGTGAGCGTGTAGTCGCGCAAGGTCTTGAGGTTGGTCAGCATGGCGAACATGGTGGGCACGCCGGGGAAGACAGTGACTTGCTCGCGGACCATGGTCTCCAGCACCTTGACCGGGAAGGTGAACGAGCGCTCCAACACCACGGTGGCGCCCACCGTGAAGCCCATCAGGATCTGATACAGGCCATAGTCAAAAGCCAGGGGCAGGGCGCACAAGATGATGTCATCGCCCCGCAAGCCCAGGTAGGTGCTCACCGAGGTGTTGGCCGAGACCATGTTCAGGTGTGTCAGTACCACGCCCTTGGGGGCGCCCGTGGAGCCCGATGTGTAGATGATGGCGGCCAGGTCCTGGTCGATGAGGGCGGGGTCTTGCCACGCACCAGTTGACACGGCTCCGGGTGACGGTTCTGTACTCAGCGGCGCCACGCATGCATCGCCAGCATCTTTGAGCCCGCTCACCAGTACCGTGTGAACCGACTGGTTGTGCCCCAAAGCAAACTGGTAGACGCCAGACAAGGTCTGCTGCGTGATCAGCGCGCTGACACGCGCGTCGTTGAGCATGTAGGCCAGCTTGTCGTGCTTGGTCAGCGGGTTGACAGGCATGAACACGCCGCCCGCCTTGAGTACGGCAAACACACCCACCACCATGTCCAGCGAGTTGTCCAAAAACAAGGCAACGCGATCGCCCTTGTTCACGCCGCGCTGTTGCAGCACGGCGGCAAGGTGATCAACACGCCGCGCCAGTTGCGCATAGCTGTAGCGCTGGCCATCGCAGACCAAGGCGATGTGCTCGGGACGTCGCGCAACGGTTTGCTCGAAAAACTGATGAAGCAACATCGTCAGGACACCTTGGATGACGTTGTGGGACCAGAGCGGATGAACTGCTCATGCAGCAGCATGGTCGACAAGATGCCGACAAAGGCCATGTTATCGCCAAAACCGATGGCCTTGCCGTTGCGGCATTTGGTGAACAGCTTGCTCACGGCTTGCGGGTCGAAGTAGCCCGCATCGGCAATGCGTGCGGGGCTGAGCAAGTCGGCCACATAGTCCACCGGCTCGCCGTTTTCAAAGAAGCTGGCACTGTCAGGCGCGCGGTAGGGCTGCTTCGTGCGCGTGCGGATGCCCTCAGGCAGCAGGCCTTTCATGGACCGCTTGAGCAGGTACTTCTCTGTCAGGCCCATCAGTTTGTAGCGAGGCGGCAGGCGGTTGCCGAACTCGATCACGCGGTGGTCCAGAAACGGGAAGCGTCCTTCGATTGATTGGGCCATGGCCATGCGGTCGCCCTGCGAGTTGAGCAGGTAGCCCGACATCAATGTGTGCGCCTCGATGTACTGGTCCTGCTGCAGCGGTGCCCAACTGCTGGCTTGTGGGGGCAAGTGCGCTTCAATGGCTGCCAGGTGGTCCCATTGGCCCAACTGCGCTTTGGCATCGGCAGAGAAGAACTGCCAGATGCGGCGGGTTGTGTTCCAGCGTGGGTGGTGCCCGAAGTGCAGCTGATCGGCATGCTGCGCGCCTTCGGCAAAAAAACGCTGCGCCATCACCCGGCTGGCAGCGGGGGAGTGCTGCAGATAGGGGTACAGCCGGTCAATCAACTGTGGGCGCACTTTGGAGTGCGGCTGGCGCGCCATGAAGCGCCTGATGCGCGCCTCCTTGAACAGGTCATAGCCACCAAAGACTTCATCGGCGCCTTCGCCCGTCAGCACCACCTTGAAGCCGGCCTGGCGCACGCTGCCGGCCAGCAGCATCATGGGCGTGGGCGCGGTGCGCACGACGGGGCACTCCGTGTGCATGATGGTCTGCGCAAAAGCCTGCGCGATGTCGGAACGTTTGCAGCGCAAGGTGCTGTGCTCGGTGCCCAGGTAAGACACCAGCTCGTTCTGGTAGCCGCTCTCGTCGAACTCTTCGTCTTCAAAGGTCAATGAGAAGGTTCGCAGGGGCGCGTCGGTGTAATGCTTGATCAGGCTGGTCACGATGGACGAGTCCAGCCCGCCGCTCAAGTACGCGCCAACTGGCACGTCTGATCGTAGCTGCAGCCGAACCGCGTCAATCAACAGCTCGCGCAACTCTTCAGCGTAATCTTGCGCTGTTCTGCTGGCGTTGTTCGGTGTGGCTTGAAAGTCCCAGTCCCAATAGCGGTGGAGCCGGGCGGTAGCTTGTCCGCCGTGGTCGATAACCATCAGGTGGCCGGGCGGCAAAGCCTTCACGCCTTCAAACACGGTGTGGCCGGGCAGGGGGGCCCAGTAGGTGAAGGTTTCACCCAATGCACCCATGTCCAGTCGACGCGGGATGTCGGGCAAGGTCAACAGGGCTTTGATCTCGGAAGCAAAAGCCAGGCATGCATCTGTCCAGTTGAAGAACAGTGGCCTGATGCCAGTGCGGTCGCGAGCCAGAATCAGGCGCTGCAGGCGGCCATCCCACAAGGCAATCGCAAACTGACCATTGAGGTGGTCGACAAAGCGCTCGCCCACTTGCTCGTACAAGTGAACAATGACCTCGGTGTCAGAACGTGTGCGGAACTGGTGGCCTTGTGTTTCCAACTCGGCACGCAGTTCGATGTGGTTGAATATCTCGCCGTTGAAGACGACTTGAATGGCGCCATCTTCATTGGTCATGGGCTGGTGCCCACCGGCCAGGTCAATGATGCTCAGGCGGCTGTGCGCCAGGCCTATGGGGCCTTCTGCCCAGACGCCCTGACCGTCCGGGCCGCGATGCTGAAGCCGTTCAAGCATGGCGTACAGCGTCGGTTGCTCAACCGGCGATTTCCAGTTTAGTAGCCCTGCGATACCGCACATGACATGGCGCCTTGCTCCCCACGTGAGGGCGTCGGTTCGTTACATCTTTATGCTTAAAAGTGTAACTTGTGCCGCTGCCATCCGGGTGTTGCCAACAAGGGACGATTGTCAATTAGCCCCTGGCGGGTGATGAATTTGCACGGGTCTCCGCAGGGGCTGTGTCCCAATTTCTAGGTGCAATCCACGGGCGTAAAAAAACCGACTCGCAAGAGTCGGTTTTTTGTTGCTCAAGTCAGAGCTTAGTAGCTGCCACGGCCGCCACGGTAGCCACCGCCATTGCCACCACCGAAGCCGCCGCTTGGACGCTCTTCACGTGGGCGAGCCAGGTTGACCACCAGGTCGCGGCCGCCAACGTTCTTGCCATGCAGACCCTTGATGGCTGCTTGGGCTTCTTGAGGCGAGGACATTTCCACAAAGCCGAAGCCCTTGGAGCGACCGGTGTCGCGGTCCATCATGACCTTGGCCGATTGCACGGAGCCGAAGGCCGACATTTCTTGTTGCAGGTCGTCGTCACGGACGGAGTACGACAGGTTGCCAACGTAAAGCTTGTTTTCCATTTTGGAACTCTTTCAAAAAAATCTGGGGGGTGTTGGGTTCAGCGGAACCGGCG